>CAOJXI010000081.1 GCA_948465665.1 uncultured Clostridia bacterium
TGGAGGTAATCAGCCGCTCCCCTATCCCGAACATATCCACCTTTGCGTCCTGGAGGTACAGCTCCCGGATGATGTACTCGTCCAGGGAGTTGGACGCCATGATCTTCACGTCCGGGAACCCTGCGTCATCCAGCATTTTCCGGGCTTTTTTCGAGAGGTAGGAAATATCGCCGCTGTCAATGCGGATGCCTTTGGGACGGTTGCCGGTGGGCAGAACAACCTCGTTAAAAACTTTGATGGCGTTGGGGATGCCGGATTTCAGAACGTTATAGGTATCCACCAGCAGGACACAGTTGTCAGGGTACATTTTGGCATACTCTGCAAAGGCTTCATATTCGCTGTCGTACACTTGAACCCAGCTATGGGCCATTGTCCCCACTGCGGGAATCCCATACATCCGGTCAGCCAGCACGCAGGCGGTAGAGGTACAGCCGCCGATATAGGTAGCCCTTGCGCCGAGGACTGCGCCGTCGTAGCCCTGGGCGCGGCGGGAGCCGAATTCCGAGATAGGATGCCCTTGGGCGGCGCGCACCATCCGGTTGGCTTTTGTGGCAATCAGGGACTGGAAGTTAATGGTAAGCAATACCATGGTTTCCACTAACTGCGCCTGGATCATCGGCCCGCGCACAACGACAATAGGCTCGTTGGGGAACATGGGTGTGCCCTCTTTCATAGCCCAAACGTCACAGGTAAATTTGAAATTGGCAAGATAATCCAAAAAGCCCTCGTCAAAAATCTTTTTGGAGCGGAAATACTCAATGTCTTCCGCGGTAAAGTGGAGGTTTTTCAGGTATCTGATAAGCTGTTCCAGCCCTGCGCAGATGGCGAACCCGCCGCCGTCCGGTATCCGCCGGAAGAACATATCAAAGACTGCTGTCTTGCTGCCCATCCCGTTGCGAAAATACCCGTTGGACATGGTGAGCTCGTAAAAGTCGGTGAGCATGGTCAGGTTTTTTTCTTCTTTCCAATCATAGTGCAACATGGTTATCTCCTCATTTCTTTTTTGTCATAGTAAATAATTATTTTCTTTATCAGCCACTTGCAGAGATGCAAGCGTATACACAGCATAACCCTCGGCAACAAGCGGTTCCTGTTTGCACAATGCTTCAGCTTCCTCATAGCTTTGTGTTTTAAAAATGACCATACCGGCAACGCCGGGATAACCTTTGAATGGGCCGCAGAGTTCAATTTTCCCCTCAGCGTCTAATTTTTTCAAGTTCTCCACGTGCCTTGTAATAACTGCCTTAGTAACTTTGTTGTATGTTTTTCCCTTTTTAATTGTCATAACATACAGCCATTTTTCCATATTGCTTCCTCCGAAATCTAATGAAATCAACATTTCCATGATGGATACTCTATCCCCAGTTGTTTGGCAAGGGCTTCTAGCTTTGTAGTATCGTCCATAGCATCAAACATTTCATCGACTCTGTTTAACACCCGCATTTTCTGCATGAACTCTTTATAGAACTTTGCGCTTCTTTCTTCCCCCTCTTGTATGCCCTTTTGCCTTCCCTCTTGTATACCTTTTTGCATACCCTTTTTTTCAGACTCGTTGGCAATCCTCTTTCGTTCCATTTCCCAGATTTCTTCCTGGCTGAACAGCATTTCCATAATATCCATAACTTCCTTTCTTCTGCTGGAAATGAAACCGGCATTTTTATGATTGATACTCGATTCCCAATTCTTTGGCAAGGGCTTCTAATTTTGCAGTATCGTCCATAGCGTCAAACATTTCATCGACCCTATTCAATGCACGCATTTTTTTCATGAACTCTTTATAGAATTTTGTGCTTTCTTCTTTCCCTTGCTTTTTAGATTCTTTGGCAATCCTTCTTCGTTCCATTTCCCAGATTTCTTCCTGGCTGAACAGCATTTCCATAATATCCACAACTTCCTTTCTCCTGCTTGACAGAAAGGGGATCAGAACCCCTTTTTCCTGACAAATACGGATCGTTTCACGAATTGCTGTATCTGTTAATCCATATAATACACGCTGCTGATTGGATATTTTGCAAAAATCCACATACTGCCCCAAAATACTTTTATCCCCGCCCCGCAGAACCTTTACCGCAGCTTCCACGCTTCCCGGATTCCCGCCCCATAAATCAGATAAATACAGGGTATCGGGTACATTGTCCCGCTCGCCGGTGTAAACGACATACAGCTCCACACGTGGAATCTCCACAGCCTTAGCAGAATAGAGGGAAAGTCCGTTCTCCATAATGTACTCTTTGAACGCTGAACCTAAATACATCAGCTCCCGCAGCGGGACATTTGGGGAAAAGGTGCTCTGCGCCTCCATTAACAAAATCAGCCGGTTGCGAACCTGTATCCCCAAATCGTTATACTGCCCTGTGGAAAGTACGTTTTTCGTTGTAATCAGCTTGAATTCTTCTTCCCTTACATCTATGTCTTCTGGGTGAAGGTATAGATACAGCTCACGGAGATACTTTGGGTCGCTGAATAAAAAAGTAAATACGCTGTCCTTAATATTCCGCTTCATATTTGGCACTGAATCCACCTCTTTACAGGACAACATTCTCGCATAACAAAACCCCATTAGAGGCCATACTGTTTAAAAACACCACATTCATCAAATCCCCATTGTGCCATTCGCTGTCATAGGTTTCTACCAACGCCAGCGGAACAACCACGTCAGCCTTAATGTCATTCTGGTTCAGGAAAGCTTTCAGCGACACCGCAAACTGGTAAATACAAATATCGGTACAGCATCCGGTAACAATATAGGTTTTGCAGGAACCAGCCAAAAGATTCCCCATCCCTGTCATAAAGGCGTTGGTGGAATTTTTCCACACGGGCTGAAGTTCTAAGTCTTGAAGTTCCTCTACCAGCTCATATTCCTCCGGCTCGGTACAATGCTCCGGGTATGCCTCCAGCTCCGCCGAACCTTTCGTATGCCGGTCAGAAAAAGCTGTAACTTTCATCCCCTTGCTCAGTGCCATTTCCAGGAAATCCGCTGTGGCTTCAATTATCTCTTCCACCCGCCCGCTGGCCAGCGCGCCTTTTCGTGTAAACCCCTTATTCATATCAATCGAAAACACGCAGATTTCTTCCGGTTTCTGCTGGCTGCAATCATAATCCGCCAACCCTTCCAATGTGTCCAACATATCAGCCAGGCTTCCGGCGGCACGCTGGATGAATTCTGTCCGGTTCGCTATCTTTTTCATAGTGCAGGCTCCTCCTTAAAAGTTGTTCCACCTGATACCAAAACCTTTTTTTCTATTATAACCTTAAAATAAAAGTTTTCAAGACGTTCTGAAAAAAAGTGTCTTGACAGCTCTTTTTTGTCATCTCTTTGAACTTATTGCAAATATTTTAAAAACATTTGTTCCAAAACACTATTTACGATATAAAATGAACGTGGTATAATAGCCGCATAATGGTTACTCTAATCAAAGCGCATGGTCAATTATCCGTTTTGCTCTACTGTACGATATGGGTTTGGAAGAAAAGTGCTATACCCCCATATCAGTTTTTTCGTCTAACCCATATCATGCTATCCAGTAAATCATTATTTTTATCCACAGCTCAACTTTTGAGGCAATGAACCGAAAGGAGAATACCATGCCGGATCATTTTATCCTCCATTCAGAATACGCCCCCACCGGCGACCAGCCGGAAGCCATCGCCCAACTGACCGAAGGTGTAAACTCCGGTCTGCGTGAGCAGGCCCTGATGGGGGTTACTGGCTCCGGTAAAACCTTTACCATGGCCAATGTCATCGCCAGAACCAACCGCCCCACCCTGGTTCTGGCCCACAACAAAACCCTTGCAGCCCAGCTTTGCAGCGAGTTCAAGGAATTCTTCCCGGAAAACGCGGTGGAATACTTTGTCTCCTACTACGACTACTACCAGCCAGAAGCCTATATTGCCCATACTGACACCTATATTGAAAAGGACAGCGCCATCAACGAAGAAATTGAAAAACTCCGCCACTCCGCCACTTCTGCCCTGTCGGAACGGCGGGATGTGATTATTGTAGCCAGCGTTTCCTGTATCTACACCTTGGGAGACCCCATAGATTACCGGAATATGGTTATCTCCCTGCGCACCGGGATGGAAAAGGAGCGGGACGAACTGATGCGCAAGCTTGTTTCTATCCAGTATGAGCGCAACGACATCAATTTTATCCGCAACAAGTTCCGCGTCCGGGGGGATGTGGTAGAAATCTTTCCTGCCTATTACAGCGATACCGCCATCCGGGTGGAATTTTTCGGGGATGAGATTGACCGCATTAGCGAAATCAACCCGCTTACCGGGGAGGTCAAGGCTGTTGTATCTCACGCTGCCATCTACCCCGCCTCACACTATATTGTCCCGCGGGAAAAGATGTATGGGGCCATTGAGGACATCCGCCGGGAGATGGAAAAGCGGGTGGAGTTCTTCAAGGAAAACGGCAAGCTCATTGAAGCCCAGCGCATCCAGGAGCGCACCAACTACGACCTGGAAATGCTGACCGAAATAGGCTTCTGCAAGGGCATTGAAAACTATTCCAGGGTACTGTCAGGGCGGGAGCCGGGAAGCTGCCCCTATACGCTGTTAGACTACTTCCCTGACGACTTCCTGTTATTCGTGGACGAGTCCCATGTCACTTTGTCCCAGGTTCGGGGGATGTTTGCCGGGGATCGCGCCCGCAAGCAGAACCTGATTGATTACGGGTTCCGCCTCCCCTCTGCCCTGGACAACCGCCCCTTGAATTTCGATGAATTTTACAGCAAGCTGAACCAGATGATTTTTGTCAGCGCAACTCCCGGCCCCTTTGAGCGCGAACACTGCTCCCAGATTGTAGAGCAGGTTATCCGTCCAACCGGACTTGTAGACCCGGAAATCGTGGTCAAGCCCATTGCCGGGCAGATTGATGACCTTCTCTCTGAAATCAACCTCCGGGCAGAACGCGGGGAAAGGGTTCTTGTCACCACCCTGACCAAAAAAATGGCTGAGGATTTAACCGCTTATCTGGAAAATATGGGTGCGCGCGTCCGGTATATGCACCATGATATAGATACCATTGAACGGATGGAAATTATCCGGGATCTGCGGCTTGGGGAATTCGACGTTCTGATAGGGATCAACCTGCTGCGTGAGGGGCTGGACATTCCAGAGGTGTCCCTGGTAGCTATTCTGGATGCGGACAAGGAGGGATTCCTCCGCTCGGAAACATCCCTGATACAAACCATTGGGCGCGCCGCCCGAAATGCCAGCGGCATGGTTATCATGTATGCCGACCAGGTGACAGACTCCATGGAACGGGCTATTTCCGAAACCTACCGCCGCCGGGAAATCCAGCAGGCATACAATAAGGAACATGGGATCGTCCCCAAAACCATCATCAAAAATGTGCGGGATGTGTTGGAGATTTCGGTCAAGTCCGACGACGGGAAGGGCAAATCCAAAAAGGGCAAGCCAGCCAAAAAGATGACTGTCAAGGAAAAAGAAGCCCAAATTGCCCAATGGACCCTGGAAATGAAGAACGCAGCCAAGCTGCTTGAATTTGAACACGCCGCCTATCTGCGGGATAAAATTAAAAAATTAAAGGAAAGCTGAAAGCGAGGTCGTCAAACCCATGGCAAAGGATAAAATCATTATACGCGGGGCAAGAGAGCACAACCTGAAAAATATCTCTTTGGAGCTGCCGCGGGACAAGTTTATTGTGTTTACAGGGCTGTCCGGGTCAGGGAAATCTTCCCTAGCTTTTGACACCCTTTACGCTGACGGCCAGCGGCGGTATATGGAAAGCCTTTCCTCTTACGCCCGCCAATTCCTGGGACAGATGGAAAAACCAGATGTAGATGATATTGAGGGCCTCTCCCCCGCTATTTCCATCGACCAGAAAACAACTTCTCAAAATCCCCGTTCCACAGTGGGAACTGTCACCGAAATTTACGATTACCTGCGTCTGCTGTATGCCCGGATCGGAATTCCCCATTGCCCTGTCTGCGGTCGGGAAATCACCCAGCAAACCGTTGACCAAATGGTTGACCGGGTAATGGCCCTGCCAGAAAAGACCCGAATCCAGATTTTATCCCCAGTGGTACGCGGACGGAAAGGCGAACACGTCAAGGAACTGGACGGCGCGCGGCGTTCCGGCTATGTGCGCGTGCGGATTGACGGGAACCTCTACGATTTGAGTGAAGATATCAAGCTTGAAAAAAACAAAAAGCACACCATTGAAGTTGTGGTGGATCGCCTAGTTATCCGCCCGGATATCCGTTCACGTTTGGCGGATTCCCTGGAAACTTCCCTGGCCCTTGCAGGCGGCTTAACCACTGTCGCCACCGACGAGGAAGAATTGATGTTCTCCCAAAATTATTCCTGCCCGGAACATGATATCAGCATTGAGGAACTTACCCCCCGGATGTTTTCTTTTAACAACCCTTTTGGAGCCTGCGAAAAATGCACTGGTCTGGGTACTTTTATGAAAGTTGACCCTGATCTGGTGGTTCCCAACAAAAACCTTTCCATCAAAGAAGGGGCAATCAAAGCCAGCGGCTGGTATTATTCCGAAGGCGGCATTGCTCAGATGTATTTTGACGGCTTGGCGGAGCATTATGGCTTTTCCTTGGACACTCCCTTTAAACAGCTCCCCAAAAAGGCGGCAAACCTTCTGCTCTTTGGTACAGGGGACGAAAAAATCCTGCTGAAACGGGAACTCGGCTCTATGCGCGGTTCTTATGAGGCTGCCTTTGAGGGGGTCGTCAATAATCTGGAACGTCGTTTCCGGGAAACCAACAGCGACTGGATGCGGGAGGAAATCACAAGCTGGATGAGCGAAGTTCCCTGCCCCCAATGCCATGGACAAAGGCTGAAACGGGAAGTTTTGGCGGTGACAGTAGGCGGGCTGAATATCAGCGAATTCAGCAGCCTGTCGGTTACGGCGGCATTGGAATTTCTGGACAAGCTGGAACTGTCCCATCGGGATCAAATGATTGCCGACCAGATTTTAAAGGAAATCCGCAGCCGTTTAGGGTTCCTGAAAAGCGTGGGTTTGGAATATCTTTCGCTTTCCCGCGCCTCTGCCACCCTTTCCGGCGGTGAAAGCCAGCGGATACGCCTTGCAACACAGATTGGCTCCTCCCTGGTAGGGGTGCTGTACATTCTGGACGAGCCCAGCATCGGCCTGCACCAGCGGGACAATGACAAGCTTATTGACACTCTGAAACGCCTGCGGGATCTGGGGAACACCCTGATTGTAGTGGAACATGACGAGGACACCATGCGGGCATCTGATTTTATTGTTGATATTGGGCCGGGTGCGGGGATTACCGGGGGCGAAGTGGTATGTTCCGGGACAGTGGAAGATATTATGGCCTGTCCCGGCTCCATTACCGGGCAGTACCTCAGCGGGGCAAAAAAAATACAGGTTCCAAGGGTACGCAGGATAGGCAATGGATTTTTCCTCACTGTCCAGGGGGCAGAGGAAAACAACCTGAAAAAAATCAACGTAAAAATCCCCCTGGGAACCTTTACTGCTGTAACAGGGGTATCTGGGTCGGGAAAATCCTCACTGGTCAACCAAATCATCTACAAGCATCTGGCGGCAGAGCTTAACCGCGCGAAACATAAACCGGGGAAATTCCGCTCTATGGAAGGATTGGAAGCGCTGGACAAGGTTATCAACATTGACCAGTCCCCCATTGGCAGGACTCCGCGCTCCAACCCTGCAACCTATACAGGGCTGTTCACCGATATCCGGGAAGTTTTCGCCCAAACCAACGACGCAAAAATCCGGGGCTATACCAGCGGACGTTTTTCCTTTAATGTCAAAGGCGGGCGCTGCGAAGCCTGTGAGGGCGACGGCATCCTGAAAATCGAAATGCACTTCCTGCCGGACATCTTTGTCCCCTGTGAGGTCTGCAAGGGCAAACGGTATAATCGTGAAACCCTGGAGGTAAAATATAAAGGCAAAACCATCAGCGACGTTCTGGAAATGACGGTTGACGAAGCGCTGCTGTTTTTTGAAAACGTCCCCAAGCTGGCGCGGCGGCTGACCACACTGCGGGATGTGGGCCTAGGTTATGTGAAACTGGGACAGAGTGCAACCACCCTTTCCGGCGGCGAAGCACAGCGGGTCAAACTTGCAACGGAGCTTTCCAAACGTTCCACAGGCAAAACCATCTATATTTTAGATGAGCCCACTACCGGGCTGCATACCGCCGATGTTCATATGTTGATTGACGTATTGCAGCTTTTGGCAGATGCTGGGAATACAGTAGTGCTGATTGAGCATAATTTGGATGTAATCAAATCAGCGGATTACATCATTGATCTGGGGCCGGAGGGCGGAGACCGGGGCGGTACGCTGGTGGCCTGCGGCACACCGGAGGAAATCTGCCAGGTAGAGGCATCTTATACTGGGAAGTATCTGAAACCTTACCTGAAATAACTAATAACAATTTTGGAAAAGTTTTTAAATTTTTCTATCCAATACTTTACAAATATACCCATTCCATATATAATTGGAGGAAAGAAATCCAAAGGAAAAAATCCGGCGGATAAAATACAAGGAGGAACCAATATGGAAAAATATGTCTGCACTGTATGCGGCTATATTTATGATGAAGCAGAGGGCGATCCTGACAACGGCATTGCCGCCGGCACCAAATGGGAAAATGTCCCCGAAGATTTTGTCTGCCCTCTCTGCGGGGTTGGCAAAGACCAGTTCGAAAAAGAATAATTACAGCAAAGCAAAGGGGAAAGGCGGAAAGCTCCTTTCCTCTTTCTATGTTATAACTGAAAGGTGAAAGGATGATATAAAAATGGCTTCTCATAAAATTACAGATGGAATTTATTCTGTTGGCATTAAAAACCCTGCCTTGCGGGTATTCGACATTGTAATGACTACTGATTACGGCACTACCTATAATTCCTATATCGTCAAGGGGAATGAAAAAACAGCCCTGATTGATTCCTGCCATCCCCGCTTTTTCGACCAGTACCTAGCAAACATCCAAGAAATTACCCCTGTTGAAAAAATTGACTATATTGTCTGCAATCACACGGAACCGGATCATTCCGGGGTAATGGCGCGGATTTTAGAGGCAAATCCCAACGCTGTTGTTCTAGCGACGACTGCGGGTTCCAATTACCTGAAAAACATCACCAACCGCGCTGATTTAAAAGTACAGGTTGTGAAGGACGGGCAGACTGTGGATTTAGGCGGAAAAACCCTGAAATTCCTGGTTGCCCCCAATCTTCACTGGCCGGATTCCATGTTTACCTGGATTGAGGAAGATAAAACTTTATTCTCCTGCGACTTTTTGGGAAGCCATTACTGCGAAGTTTACGACTTTGATACCAGCGTCACTTATGGCGAAAAATATGAATCTGCTTTTAAGGGCTATTATGATGCTATTTTTGGGCCGTTCCCGACCTTTGTTCAGAAGGGACTGGAAAAAATCAAGGATTTGGACATCCGCTTTGCCTGCCCCAGCCATGGCCCTATTTTAACCCCTGGCTGCCGTCTGGAATATGCTGTTGAACAATATCATAAGTGGAGTACCCCTGTCCAGCGGGAAAATAAATTAATTCCAGTATTCTACTGCACTGCCTATGGCAATACAGAAAAAATTGCTGACGCTATCCGGGAAGGAATCCTTTCCATCCTGCCAAATGCGGACTGTGAGTGCTTTAACCTGATTGAAAACGATATGGGGCAGATGCACAGCTTGATTAACTCCGCCGACGCTATAGCTGTTGGAAGCCCGACCATCAACCGGGAGGCTGTGCCGCCTGTGTGGGTTTTATTGGCTGGTGTGGATGCTATCAATTCCGGTAAAAAGCCCGCTTTGGTGTTTGGTTCTTATGGGTGGACTGGTGAAGCTGTGCCAAATGTGGTTCAAAGGCTTACTGCATTGAAAATGAAGGTTTTCGGCGAAGGTATGAAGGTAGCCTTTGTGCCCTCTGAGGAAGATTTGAAAAAAGCCTTTGAACTTGGACAGGAATTTGCAAAAACCCTGTAAAGATAATGTAGTTTGATAAAGCAGATTTGCGGGGATAAGCTGAGACGAGTACAGGCTAAGGCGGATTAAAAAGGTTTCGGGTCCAGGGGGCTTTCCTGAAAAGCCCCCTGGTCGCGTCCGCAGACGCGAAATACCCCAGCTTGCTGAAAGTAA
>CAOJXI010000082.1 GCA_948465665.1 uncultured Clostridia bacterium
GGTTCCAATCCCAATCTTATCCCACCCCCGAAGCAATTCCAGCGGGCTTTATTTTAAATACTGACGAAACGGTCAGTTATCAGTTTCTTAGGCAAGGTTTCTGTTTGCTTTAGCGAGCTGGGGTATTTCGCGCCTGCGGGCGCGACCAGGGGGCTTTTTAGGAAAGCCCCCTGGACCCGAAACCTTTTTAATCCGCCTTAGCTTGTACTCGTCTGAGCTTATCCCCGCAAATTAGCTTTATCAAACTTAAAAAACCTGAACGGCCGTTATAACCGTTCAGGTTTTTAGTTCATCTATTCAGGTACTTCTATGTCTGAAACGAAAAACCTTCTGAAAGGAGGATACACTCACCATAAAATTCCTCATATTCCCTATCAGCCAATTCAGATAATTCCTGGTCATCCCTTCTGCCGCAGAGGGAAGCGAAAATTTCTCCATAAGTTTCTGTTGGCTCTACCCTTTTATCCCTAAGTATGTAAAGTGAAAAAGGAACTGGATCCCTTACAGATTGATAGAGTTCATCACTTTCCTGCTTTACCATATTATAAAAAGTGCTCAAAACCGTTTGTGCAATTAGGGAATTTGGTAAACACTGGATTGCCCGGTTGACCGCATAGGAATACAAAATAGCTAACTGGCTCAAAACAGGTTCTGGATTTTGTATCTTTCGGATATGCCCACAATACAGCCGTGCCAAACATTTCCCTAATTGAAGGGCAGTTTGAATGTTTCCTATATTTTGCTGGTTATAAAAATCTGCTGCGGAGCTTTCTCCGGGGTCTTTCTTTTTAATGGGTCTGCCAGCAATGCGGATATCTTCTTCCGCTATCAAAAAACGAAGGAAGCGATTATTTTGTATTCTCATTTTTGTATGGGACTTTCGGCTTATGGGCGCCGTGGGTGCTGCAAAATCAAGCATCCCTTTATCCTCTCCCTTCCTTTTTTGGCAAACCTAATTTATGCAAGTATTATGCTTTTACAGATGCTAACGCTTCTTCAATGCAAATTGCGAGCTGGTCTGGACAGGAAGTCCCACGGCTGCCGCACTGAATCCCCTTTAAAGTTTCTGCAATTTCGGTAGCCTTTTTTCCTTTCACCAAAGCCATAATTCCAGCCAGGTTCCCCTTACAGCCGCCAGTTACAATCAAATTGGTGATAATACCCTCATCATCAATTTCGATGTCCATCCGCTGGGAGCAGGTGCCTTTTGTTTTGTACTGATATTTCATTTATAACATTCCTTTCTGAACTACACTCTCTGAAATTCATTTCATCTGTTTTATTATACACGAAACATATAAAATCTGCAAGCCTATCTCTTACAGGTTTTAGGGTAGGCTGTTATATTTCCAGACTCTTTAAAGCAGATTCATAAACTTGAGGAAAAGCCTTTTTCAGATTGACAGGGTGAAGTTCTTGATTAGTCCAGGCGTGGAGCGTCTCACCTGTTGTCATAACGTGGTTTTCAAGCAGAATACGATAGGAAAATACAATTCGTGCCGGAGTAAGCCGGACAGCTTTTGTTTCAATTATTACTGTATCGCCATATTTGACAGGCTCCAGATATTTTATGGAAAGTTCCCGAACCGGAAGCAATAGCCCCATCTTTTCCATTTTTTTATAAGGAAATCCCATTTCCCGGGAAAATTGTGTACGGGCAACCTCAAACCAGACTGGATAAACGGAATGGTGTACCACCCCCATTTGATCTGTTTCAGCATACCGTACTTCAATTTTTGTAAGCGACCGCAATTTTAGAGTCCTCCCAAACATAAGCTTTTTAACGATTTAGCAGTTTTAAACAGGATTTATTTATATTATACCAAATTTTCCGGGCTTTTCAATCTTTTCATAGAAAATTTATAGCTATCCAAGGAAATAACGCAGCTATACGCAATTTTCATTGCCAATATGTGCTGCCGGTATTTTCTTGGACTGCTAAAAGTTTTGTTTTACTGGAAGAAATTTTCAAAAAAGGCTTTTTTAGGCGGTTTAGGCTCCCTGTTTGGACGGCAGAAACGAACTAATATAGCATCTTCCCCAATAATCACAATATCTTTCCATATAATAATGTATTCCTCACACTTTCCAAATAAGCCTAGAAATTTCTGTTTCCCTACAATCACAAGCGCCAGCACCCTGGCAGAACAGGTGTCAATTTCTACATCCGATACATAACCTAGACGGCATCCGTCCTCTACACTGATTACATCTTTATAACGAAGGTCTGTTACACGGCAGCGGATTTCCCGCACAGCTTCTTCCCCCATTATCCGCACCATCCTCTACCAAACAAATTAAAAAGGATTTGTAAAATCAGTCTCGTTTAACCATATGCTGTGTATACCTTATTTATTCTTCCATCTAAAAAATGATTGTACTGGATTTTTCCCTTTCCTGCTGATATAATAATAGGAAATAACATAACAGAATTACTAAGGAGGTTTTGTATAGAATGGTACAAGGTGAACTTTGGCGGGATCGAAAACGACATTTGGGACTTCCCATCAGTTTTACAAAATATGCTCTTACAGAGGATAGGATCTTTGTAGAAACCGGGCTGCTGAATACAGAATTGGAAGAAGTCCTTTTATATCGCGTGCGGGATATTGGTATGAAGATTTCCTTAGGACAGAGAATTTTCGGCGTAGGTACGGTGATTTTGGTTTCTTCCGATAAAACCGCGCCTAAGCTGGAATTGAAAAATATCCGAAATCCCCGCGTTGTGAAAGAGCAGATACACCAACAGGTAGAAAAGATGAAATTAGAACGCCGTATACGTGTCGGCGAGGTTTTGGAAGATGGAACCGATGAAGAAACTGACGAGGACGATGATGATTTCACATCGCGCAAATAATATTAATAAGGGGGCTGCTTTATGAATGAACTGTACATTGCAAGCCCTGCTTTCGGAAACGGTGAAAAAATACCCATGGAGTATTCCGGCTTTGGCGAAGATATTTCCCCTATGCTCCAATTAAAAAACCTATCCCCGGAAGCTGTTTCCCTTGCAGTTATTATGGACGATCTGGATGTCCCATTCTGTAAAACATATACACATTGGCTTATCTGGAATATTCCCAGGATGGAGACAATTCCTTCTGCAATCCCCCATGGAAAGACCGTCCCCTCTTTGGGAAATGCGGTTCAGGGCATAGGATACGGGGTAAATTGTTACCGTGGGCCGAAACCGCCTGCCTTTCTGCCGCCTTTGGTACACAACTATATTTATCGGGTCTATGCTTTGGATTGTTTTTTAGAGCTTCCCTTCAATTCCAGAAAAAAGGACCTGGTACGGGCAATGGATGGACATATTCTCCAGCATAGCGCATTATTGGGGCAGTTTAAGCATCCCTAAATAAAGATTAGCTGAAAGGGCTGATGCGGGTAAACTCAACTTGGGTTTATATCCGCATCAGCTTCTATTATTAAACTTACTTTTAAAAACTAGGGATTGACATTTAGCCTACATTATGTTATGTTTTTATTAAGCCTACAGTATGTAGTCAAAAAGGAAGGTAAAGTATGAAAATTTCAAGTGTATCTGATTCCGAATTGGAAATAATGAAAATTATTTGGAACCTGGGCGGAACTGCCTGGTATAGCCAGATTATGGAGGTCTTGGAACAGCAGGAATCGGCCTGGCAGAAAAATACTGTCATTACATTGCTGTCGCGGCTGACAGAGAAGGGGCTGCTAAAACCCATAAAGGCAGGCCGCCGGAACAAATACATTGCATCCTGCTCCGAAGCAGATTACCAAGCTTCCCAAACCAGAACCTTCCTTGACAAACTCTACCAGGGAAGCGCAAAGGGACTGGTTTCCACCCTAATCCAGAGAGACATGCTTACTGCGCAGGACTATGAGGAGCTGAAGGGATATTGGGAGGAGGTAAAGAAAAAGAAATGAACACAATGGAAAAGTTTTTTTCCGTTGTCCTTGGACTTTCGGCTTCCGGCGGATTGGCCATACTTGTCCTGCTGGGGTGCGGAAAGCTTTTAAGGGGGCGGCTGGGCTGGGGATGGCTCTATTATTTGTGGCTGACGGCAGTTTTTCGGCTTCTTCTCCCCTTCTCGCTGAAGGTTCCAGTTTTCGTTTTACCCGATACAAAGTTTAACCAGGTGCAGCAGGAACAACAAATGGAATTAGAGGCAATGAAAATACCCCTTAACCCTTCTCCGGTAAATGCACCATACCAAGAAAAAGAAACTTCTGTTATCATACCGCCTCTTTGGAGCGTCTGGGCAGCAGGGGCAGTGATTTCTTTGGGAAAACGCTGTCTGGACTATCGACGCTTTTTCAGGCATCTGCGAAAAGGGTGGACGCCTGTCTCTGATCCAGATCTTCTGCAGGAATTTCAATATCTGACAGTCCGGGCAGGGATACAAAGAAAAGTTGAAATTTATATCCATCCTGATCTTTCTACCCCTATGCTCATTGGACTGTTTCACCCTTGTATAATCCTGCCCTGCCTGGAACTTCCAAAATCCGAGATGGATTTTACCATTCTCCACGAACTGTCCCACTGCCGCCGGAGGGATATTTTATACAAAGTGCTTGTTCAGCTTTGTCTCTGCCTGCACTGGTTCAATCCCCTGGTTTATTGGATGGAACGGGAGCTTAACCGTTTGTGCGAGTTAGCCTGCGACGAAACCATTTTAAAGGGACTGGCTCCACAGGAACGGGCTTCCTATGGGGATACCCTGGTAAATTCCCTTCTGTACTCTGGCGGGGCAATTACACCAAATTCATCCCCTGCCTTAAGTCGAAAGAACAGCCTATTATTAAAGGAAAGGCTTGGTGAAATTATGAAAACCAAAAGAAAAACCAGAACCGCTAAATTTCTTTCCATTGCCATTACATGCACTGTAATATGCGGCGCACCCGTTATAGGGGTTCAGGCTGGGGAAAATTTATCAGCTTCTATCAGCAAACCTCTTTCAGAATTAGAGGAATGTCAAAACTTTTTTGCTGTGTTAAATCCTGTATCCATTGCCGGTTTGGAAAAAACTTCCGCTTTAGCAGCGCAGGCTGAATATATCTGTCCTGTGGACGAAGACGAAAGAGAAGTATATATCAGCGCGGAATATACCCCTGACTCTCACAATGGCATAGATATTGCCGCAGAAAAAGGAACTTCCATATATGCTGTCACTGATGGGACAGTTAAAGCGGCAGATACAGACGCTAAGAATGGTAAGTACATTGTTCTCCTCCACAACAATGGTATAGAATCACGGTACTATCATTGTGATGCGCTTTTCGTTACAGATGGACAGGAGGTGCATCAAGGGGACAAAATAGCAGAAATTGGGCAGACAGGATTTGCCACTGGTCCCCATCTGCATATGGAAATTTTAAAAGAGGAACAGCCACAGAACCCAGCCGATTATATAGCGGCTTTCAACAATTAACAGCAAGGATTCCTCTTAGATAGGGGAGGAATTGCCCAAAACATACATAACGGCAGCAGTGGGCGGAGCGAAAGCGGTATCCCTGCTGCCATGAGGCAATCCGCTTAATTGCCTTGCTCCTAACTACCGCAAGTGGATTGAAACAAAGGTCAAGCAAAGTAATTTCAGGTTTTCTCAGATGAAAACAGCCCTGGATATACTCCAGAGCTGTTTTTCTTTATATCTGTTTCTTAATGCGCTCCAAAGCGCTTTTTTCCAGCCTGCTTACTTGTGCCTGGGAAATCCCAATTTCCTGAGCTACTTCCATCTGCGTTTTTCCAGCCATATAACGCAGGGACAGGATTTTCTTCTCGCGCTCCCCCAGCTTCTCAATGGATTCCTTTAAAGCGATTTCTTCCAGCCAGGTTTTGTCGTCTGTAGAGTCGCCAATCTGATCCATAACATAAATGGTATCTCCCCCGTCAGAATATACCGGTTCATAAAGCGAAACAGGTTCCACGATTGCTTCCAATGCAAATACAACGTCTTCTTTGCTGCGCCCCATTGCCTCCGCGATCTGGTCAATGGTTGGTTCTCTTTGGTTTTCATTGGTCAGCTGTTCTTTTACCTGCATGGCTTTGTAGGCAGTATCCCGCATGGAACGGGAAACCCGTATGGAATTATTATCCCGCAGAAAACGGCGGATTTCTCCAATAATCATAGGCACGCCATAAGTTGAGAATCTCACGTTTAAGGTTGGATCAAAATGATCAATCGCTTTGATAAGCCCTATACACCCTACCTGAAAAAGATCGTCCAGGTTTTCTCCCCGGTTGATAAATTTACGTACTACGCTTAAAACCAATCGAAGATTCCCGTTTATCATTTTTTGCCGGGCTTCCATATCGCCCTTTTGAACCCGTTCCAGGAGTTCCTTTTTTTCATCTTCGCTGAGGACTGGGAGCTGAGATGTATTTACTCCGCAGATTTCCACTTTGTTTAAATACATTGGATAAACCGCCCCTTTCTGTGAATCTATCCACAGTATGTCCAAAGGGGCGGGAGGAAATACATGGAGTTGGTTTCCAGCTTTTTCCGTCCAGCAAAAACTTTCCCGCAAAAAATTAGACAGTCTTTACAATTTTTTAGGGTCCAACGGCCCTTCTCAACGTTTACGCTTCTTCTTTGTATTGACCCCGGCCACGCCTCCAACAACGGCGGCAAGAAGGATTGTTATTAGCCTTAAAGCAACCTGGAAGCCAAGGCAAAAGCTTCCAGCAATAAAACTGGATAACAAAATTAAAATAAAAATCATCCCGCCTGCGGCAGCCCCTGCCAGCAAGCCCTTTTCTCCTAAAAGTTTAGAGGAAAGATAACCTGCAAGCAGGCTCCCTGCCGCTGTAGCTGTAACCGCCATAGGCCCGACAGCAACATGTGGAATATCCCTTGCCGTCATCACAAGGGAAAGCAAAAGGAAAATACAAATTGTCAGCAGAATTCCCATTCCCGCTCCAATTCCAGTCAGTTTTAAAAACCGAACCGGAGTCAATGGGATCGCTTTTGATGGTTTTGCAGTCAATCCTATCACCCCAAATAAACAAATATATAGGAAACGACATAAATCAAAGAACCTGGAGGCTTAAAGCCGGTTTTTAAAAGATTGAAGATGTCGTTTGCTATAAATAGTAATATGTACATGACAGCCGGCAGATGCGTTTGTCCACTGTTTGGTATTATTTATATGCAGTCCAAACCATCAAAAGAACGAAAAAGAAGCAGGAGGCATGGCTCATGCCAAGCTCCCGCTCCCTGAGATTATGCGTCGTGAACCGTATTGTTTTGCTGAATTGCCCACCGTGCAATACGAATTTTGCTCCGGTCGCTTCCTGTTTCAATTACAATGGTATCTTCGCGGATGCTTACAACACGTCCAATAATACCGCCGCTGGTGACAATCTCGTCCCCTACCTCAATAGAGGAACGCATTTTTTCCACTTCCTTTTCCCGTTTTTTCTGCGGGCGGATCATAAAGAAATAGAACACCACAAACAACAGCAGCAGCGGAAGCATTTGGATCAGCATTACAAGGAATGTACCGCCCCCGTCAAGGGCTTCTTCCGCGCCTGGCGCAGCAGCGGCGTCCAGGAGAACCGGCATAATGGATAACATTTAGGGTGACACCTCCAAAAAAAATTACAAATCTTATTATAACTTGTTTTGTATCCAGTTGCAACCTAAAAGCAAGAATTTTCCTTAAAATAGAATACATTTCAGAAAAATCACATTATGTCTGTGGTAAAATCCTAAATTCTTGTCCCCACCTGTTCACAATTTTCGGCACGGAACGCCTCAAAGGAATGATTGTCCAAGGCTTCCCGGATACGCTCCATCAGGGTGTTGTAGAACCACAGGTTATGGGCGACAAGCAGACGCCCTCCTAAAATTTCCCCAGATTTCAGCAGATGGCGGATATATGCCCTGGAATAATTCTGGCAGACTGGACATTCACAATCTTCGTCCAGAGGGAGCATGTCCCGCTCATATTTTGCGTTGTTTAGGTTTCGTATTCCCTGCCAGGTGAATGCGTGGCCATGCCGGGCGTTGCGGGAGGGCATTACGCAGTCAAATAAATCAATCCCCCGTGCAACACCTTCAATAATGTTGGAAGGCGTACCCACCCCCATAAGGTAGCGTGGTTTATTGATAGGCATATATGGCTCTACCACATCTAAAATGTGATACATAACCTCAGTAGGTTCCCCTACTGCCAAACCGCCCACTGCGTAGCCATCCAAATCCATTTCCGCGATCTGCTGCATGTGCTGGATGCGCAGGTCGTCATAGGTCGCCCCCTGGTTAATGCCAAACAAAAGCTGATGGGGGTTGATGGTTCCCGGCTGGGCGTTGAGACGGGCCATTTCCGCCTTGCACCGGGCCAGCCAGCGGGCAGTCCGGGCAATGGAGTTGGCGGTATAATCGTAGGGGGCGGGATTTTCAATGCACTCGTCAAAGGCCATGGCAATGGTGGAACCCAAATGGGACTGTATCCGCATACTCTCCTCCGGCCCCATGAAAATCTTTTTCCCGTCCACATGGGAGGAAAAATGAACCCCTTCCTCGGTGATCTTCCGCAGGGACGCCAAAGAAAATACCTGGAAGCCGCCGCTGTCCGTAAGGATGGGCCGTTTCCAGGTGGTGAACCGGTGCAGCCCGCCTAAATCCGCGATGAGTTCATCACCGGGCCGGATATGCAGATGGTATGTGTTGCAGAGCATTACCTGGCATTTCAAAGTTTCCAGATCCCCTGCGGAAATGCCCCCTTTAATGGCGGCAGAAGTGGCGACGTTCATAAAGGCGGGGGTCTGTACTGTGCCATGAACCGTCTCGAAAACGCCCCGGCGGGCAGTCCCTTCCCTGAAAAGCAGTTGGTACATAAATTTCTCCTTGTTTGAATCCACGTAATTTAGAATTTATTTACTTCGTAAAGTCCCCTATTTTTCCAAGCAGTTTCCCAATGCTGTGATACATGCCGGAATAGACGACAGGGTCAAGTTTTGTGAGATTGATATCAAAGGTGTCATCACATTCAAGCTGCTCGTCTATTTGAACGTTTTTGATCCGGCAGAAAAAAGTAGTAGATTCCCCCGTCTCAACAGATTGAACCACTTCACATTCATATACCCACCGGCTTGCATCCAGAATGGGAACATCCACAGCTTCGCCTTTGCTGACATTGTATGGAACCGCATCTTTCTTTCCGTCTTTTGCATGGTGTGTACCAAAATAGTCCATAAGTTCAAGCATATCTGTGCTAACAAGATTAACGCTTAAAATGCCTGTTCTGAGTACATTCTGCTTTGTCTTTTTTGTGCCAAACATACTGATGGTCAGCAAATAATCGCTGTCCTTTTCATTTGTAACACTGACCCAGGTAATTGGGGCAAAATTGTACGTTCCGTCTTCATTATTTGTCCCAACAATAAATGCTGGCTGGACGCACATTGAAAAATGGGTTCCCGCTGATTTCCGCTTTACAGTTTTCATATTTCTTCCTTTCTCATTTGCCCATTTATGCCCTTAATAAATCTCTAAAGCCTCCGTTAAAAACCGAACCAGCCGTTTTCGGTACTCCCCCAACATGATATTTTCCTCAGAGGTATCGTATTTGTTGTTTCCCTTGTCCACAAAATAGGTCAGGGTGTTTCTGTTTAACGAAATGGAATCCAGTGGCCATCCGATATGCCTTTTTTCTGACGGTTTATCAACCATATAAAAGGCGCTCCCCCTCGTTGCTTCACTGTTTTCCATAAAGGTTGAAACACGCCCGTGATTGTATACCGCGATCCCATCAAGATAATATGCCAGCACTTTCCCGCCCAGAGAGCGAATCAATTTGGAATAATATGTAATCATTTCCTCGTCGTCCATCCGTTTGTTCCCTTGGGGAGTCCTGATATTCAATCCAGGCTACAGGCTGTCCTTCAATGGCAGGGAATCAAAATACAGTCCCGAATCGTTGCAGATAACCTTATCGAGGGTAAAAAACGCTATATCATATCCGCTTAAAAGCTCCTCGAAGCGCTTTACCTTTGAGGGGTTTGTAGTGCCGATCAGTACTTTCATGGATTGTATGCTCCTTTTTCTTTCAATGATAGGGACGCTGGTTCAGTCTTAATCAATG
>CAOJXI010000083.1 GCA_948465665.1 uncultured Clostridia bacterium
ACCTTTTTATTCTTTTCTTCCTTAAGTTCCCGTATATGGGGCGCCGCCCTGGACCCGAAACCTTTTTAATCCGCCCCAGCTTGTACTCGTCTCAAGTTGTGCCCGCACATCTGTTTTTCTCTTTATTTCAATATTACCTTAAATCCAATCATATCTGTTCCTTTTTTATAAGCAGTGATACTTCCATGGTGGTTCTGCACAATCGCCTTTGCGATAGAAAGCCCAATTCCAAAGCTGCCTGTATAGCTCCTGGCCTTATCTGCCCTGTAAAACCGGTCAAACAGCCGGTTTAATTCTGCTGCATCCACATCCTTATAGGTATTCTCTACAGTTAAAACAGGATGCCTTTTAACCGACAATGTGAAATATATTGTTCCTTCCGGGTCACAGTATTTTACCGCATTATCCAGCAAAATGGAAATCAAACGACGTATCATCCCTTCATCACCTTTATATGGAGCAGGAGAATGGATATTGCTGTACAGCTTCTTGCCGCAGTTGGCGGCAAGGGGGACAAACTCTGAAACCGTATCCGACGCCAGAGCCGACAGGTCGAAATCGGCAATTTCCAGATTAGAGTGATCTTCGTCCATGCGGCTGAGGGCTGTAAGCTGGTTAATCAAAGCTCCCATTCGTTTCCCCTCACTGCGGATATCATCCAGCCATTCATTTTTTCCAATTTCGCTTTCCACAATGTCCAGATTAGAGAGGATAAGGGTAAGGGGCGTTTTCAGCTCATGGCTGGCATCAGTGATAAACTGTTTTTGTTTTTCATAACTTTCAGCAGCAGGCCGGACAGCACGTTTAGAAAAGACGACAATCAGAAAAAAGATTACAAAGCAGCTTCCCGCCAGTACCAGCAGCGAGTTCAGCAAAAACTGCCGTGTCATTGCCCAGTTCATACTTCCATCCACAAAGACAATAGAATATCCTTGTTCCACAGCCACAACTTTGTAGCGGTAATCAGAAACCCAGCCCCGTTCGTTTCCCCTTTTTAAAATCTCCTGGGCGCGCTGTTTTGCCTGTTCTGTGGTAATAGAGGAGATGGATTCAACATTTTCCCGCATAAATTGATAATCTTTATCAACCCATACAGTAAAGAAACGGGTGCTGTATTCTGTTTCCGGTGTAAAAATATCCATAAGGGGGAAGCTGGCAGAAGGATACTTGCGGTCAGGGTCAAAGGGAGGAAACCAGCCGTCGTTTTCGGAAATCGCATCTGTCAGCAGGTCCATTGTTGCGTTTAGCTGACGCATCCCTATTGTGTAGATGGCGAAAAAAATCAGGGAAAGTACAACGGTAACTGAAGCCGCGCTTAGAAATATCATTTTTCTTCGCAGAGAATCTATCATCTGCCATCCTCCAAAACGTATCCGGCACCCCGGATGAATTTAATCTCCAGGGGAGCTTGTATCGCATCTAGTTTTTTGCGGATGTTAGAGATATGCACCCATATAACGCTGGTATCCACATCGGAATCCCAGCCCCAAATGTGTGTGATGAATTTGTCCGTAGGAACTACCATTTTGGGGTTCTGCATCAGGATTTCCATGATTTGGTATTCCTTCCTGCTGAGATTTTGAAGACAGCCGTTATATTCCAATTGATAGGTGGAACGGTTCAAGGTGACATTTTGGCAGGAAAGCAAATCTGGAACATAGTTATCCTTGCGGCGCAGCATAGCCCGAACTCTGGCCAGAAGTTCTGAGGTGGAAAAAGGTTTGGGAAGGTAATCGTCCGCCCCAGCGTCAAGCCCCTCCACACGTTGGGAAACCTCGCTTCGCGCTGTAAGGAGAAGAACAGGAGTTTTGACATTCATTCCCCGAAGCCTTTGAAGAACCGTGATTCCATCCATTCCAGGCATCATAACATCCAATATAATTCCATCATATTCCTCTGTTTGGGCATATGAAAAGGCTGCGTCGCCAGTGGGAACTCCATCAACAATAAATTTGTTGTGTTCAAAAATATGGGTGAGGGATTTGAGCAGTTTCGGGTCGTCCTCTGCTATCAGTAAACGCATAATGAAACCTCCTTAATTCGAGTGATACCATCATTATATCAGATTGAAATAAAGAGGGGCTTAATTTTTCGGAAAGAAAAATCTTTTGTTTTATATATAGTAGGATTGCCCATCCTTTGTTAATTCCATACATACAGCGCAGAAAATACGCTGATAACACAAATATCAAAGTTCATGAATATCCCTAATCAGGGACTCTACATCCTCATCCCGCGTTGCCCAGCTTGTACAAAATCTTACAATGGTTCTGCCGTCCCCGCTTGGCCCCCATACTTCATAGGCGTATTTTTCATCCAGTTTCTTCATCTGTTCCCCATTTAGTATTATAAACTGCTGGTTGGTGCGGGACTCTCCATACAGGGGGATTCCCTTTTCTGTAAAGGCTTCCCGAAGCGCCAGCGCCTGCTTTACCGCCTTTTCGCATATTTCAAAATATAACCTGTCTGTAAATAATGTGTCAAACTGTATCCCCAGCAGCCGCCCTTTGGCAAGCATCCCGCCCCGCTGTTTTATCATATACCTGAAATCCTTTACAAGCCCTGAATTGGGTATGACAACTGCTTCCCCAAACATAGCGCCGCACTTTGTCCCTCCAATATAGAAAATATCGCAAAGTTGTGCAATGTCTTTTAAGGTCAAGCCGTTGCCTGGGCTGGTCAGTCCATATCCCAGCCGCGCCCCGTCAATAAACAGCGGCAGATGGTATTCTTCACATGCCTTTTTTAATTCAGCAAGCTGGGCCTTGGTGTAAAGCGTGCCATTTTCAGTAGGATGGGAAATATAAACCATTCCAGGCTGGACGGTATGTTCCTTAATCTCTGACTCAAAATGCTCTTGGCAGTATCTATGTACTTGTTCCCCAGTGATGGTTCCATCCGTCGAAGGCAGGGCAAGCACCTTATGTCCTGCGGCTTCAATTGCACCTGTTTCATGGCAGTTGATATGGCCTGTTTCCGCTGACAGCACTCCCTGCCAGGGGCGCAGTATGCTTGCGATAACTGTCAGGTTTGTTTGGGTGCCGCCTACCAGGAAATGAACTTCGGCTTCTGGATTCCCACAGGCTTCTTGTATCTTTTTCCGAGCAGCTTCACTGTACTTGTCTGTCCCATAGCCTGGAGTTTGTTCCAGGTTGGATTCTATCAGTTTTTGCAATATCTTAGGATGGCATCCCTCTACATAATCGCATTGAAAATACTTCATATTTTTTCTCCTTCTTTATTTTTAACTGCTATAGATTCATAACGGCGGCAGGGAAAATTCAAAATCAAGCGCTTTCGGCTGAACAGAAATGTTATTCCATTTCCGATCTGGAATTCCCACATCTTCCGGCGTAATGTGCCAGTAATCGCTTCTGGCTCCAATAATGGTTCCTTTTCCATCCGCAATTTCAACGGTACAGTATAAGGGTTCCCGATAAAGTATCATATGAGACAAATATGGATATTTTTGATGGATATCCTCCCCAAATGGGCAGATATCTTTTTTCCCATGCCATAGATAGGTGATAGAATTTAAGGTATAATATGGAATCCCGCGAATTATTTTGCAGTCCTCCCCGTGATCATGGCCATTCATACACAGGACAGTTTTCCTCCGGGAAAGGATTTCACGTATTTCCTCCCGATTCGACACGCCCCGGTTTTCAAAATCATTGGCCAGGCTGTGATGGGAAAAAATAATATAATATAAATCTTCCCGCTGCATCTCCCTTTTCAGCCACTGGACTTCAAAATCTGGAATGAGGGGGTATTGATCGGCCTTCTTTAAATGCCTGCTTTTCAAATAGGGAAAGATTTTATTCCCCAATTTCATATAGCAGGCATCCAGGATAATAAATTTGATATTCCCATAAGAGAAAGAACTATATGTAGACTTTACCCCTATAAAATTCATCCATTCCTCTGGGGTGTTTTCCTCCAGATCATGGTTTCCCGCTGCAAAGTAAACCGGGACTTTCACTTGCCCCAAAATATCAGAAATCCCCCGGTTCTTTTCAATTGGTTTACACAAATCACCCAGAGAGACGATAAAAGAAACCCCTTCCCCCTCTGCAAAACTTAAAAATTCCCGAATACGCCTTTCACCATCAAAAACCTGGTCATGGTGCAGGTCGGTAAAAACTGCAAATTTCATATATTACCTCGCCATAGCTTCCCATTCCGGCTTCAGCAAGCGGTATTCCAGCCGTGTTTTCATCTTCCCATCATGCCACTCCCAATCCAGATGTTCCGCCTCCCGGATTAGGCCGCATTTTATCATTACCTTCTCTGACCCAATATTTTCTGCCAAACATCCAGTTGTAAGCCGGTAAACTCCGTTTTCCTCAAAAGCATATTGTATAATCCGTTGGAACGATTCAGTAGCATAACCCCGCCCCCAATATATTGGGTAAAAGAAATAGCCTGCATGTACAAGCTTCCCAACCGGCGTAAAATCTTTTACTGTGTAGCCGGAACTGCCAATGGTTTCATGGCTGCCCTTTAATTCCACATGGAAAAAATAAAAGATCCGGCTGGGGCTTTTCTGGTCTTCCAAAATCCCGCGGAATTCCTTTTCTGCTTCCTTCTCTGTTTTAAGTTGAATGTCTTGGAGATAATACATTGTTTTTGGGTTATGTTTTAACCGAAAGTATTCCTGAAAATCTCTTTCTTCGTAATCCCGGATAATGAGATGTGATGTTTCAAAATACATATTTCTCCACCCTCTATCATTCCTAAGAGCCTGTTTAGGATCTCAACGTGCGCGGGAAGATTCTAAACAGGCTCTAAAGAAAAGGATAAAATGTATTTGCTAAAAAAGCTGGAGCAAGCAGTTGCAAGCTTGCTCCAAGTAAATCTCAACGTAATAGAACAATTCTATCAAAGCTTATATGCTCTTTAAGCAGGTAAAAGCCATTTTATAAATTATAAGGAACCTCCCTTATCTGCCACAATAACCTGACCGGTCACAGATGCAGATAAATCGCAGGCCAGCATCAGCGCTACATTGGCTACCTCTTCTGGTTCAGAAGCAGGGATATTGCTGTCCGTATGGGCTCCGATAGCTTTCATTACAGACATATCCATTTTTGCATAATCCATACTGCCGGTCATTGGGGTATTGATCCCGCCAGGGCAAATGGCATTGCAGCGAATCTTCTGCGCAGCATAACACATAGCAACTTGCTTGGTTACACCAAGAATAGCAGCTTTAGAGGCTGCATAGGTTACGCCTGCAGTACCTTTGGAACCACCGATAGAGTTGATGTTTACAATAGAAGCCCCTGCGGCCATATGAGGGATAGCTGCCCGAATACAGTTCATAGTTCCCATAGTATTGATGTTAATCATCCGCATAAGCTCACCATCATCATAGGCAGCAATCCCTGCAAAGGAACTATCCAGTACCCCTGCATTATTTACAAGGATATCTATTTTTCCATAGGCGGCAAGGGCCTTGTCCACCAATGCACCTACACTGGCTTTATCTGAAATATCCGTGGGGACACACAATACATCTCCTCCAGCAGCCTGAATTTCTGTAGCCACAACCTCCAAAGGTTCTGCACGGCGGGCACAAATAACGACTTTCGCACCTTCGCTGGCAAACAGTTTCGCTGCTGCTGCACCTACGCCTGAGTTGGCTCCGGTAATGATAGCTACTTTATCTTTGAGAAGAATCATAAAAAGCACGTCCTTTCTAAAGTATGTATATTGGAAAAAATGATACAATATAGTATAACAATCCAAATAGGAACTGTCAATAATGACTTGCCTTACAACCAGGGCAGCCGTAGCATGTTCACAATTTATTTACTTGTGCGTTGCCGTGTTTTCAGCTGATAAGAACCTGCTCAGAGCCTGTTTAGGATCTCAGGAACCCCCGCGTGTGCAGGGACTGTATAAAAAACTTTGGAAATATTTTTCTGCCATCCTGCTTTATATTGAAAATTTTGACAAAAAGCGACTCTGATTTATGTACAAATAATCACTTGACTAATATAGTAATTTTATATATAATAAACATCCACCTTTTATAGAAGATATTTTGCATAAAAATCTGTATTAGATATCCCAAAACTTAAAATAACAATCAAATATGTTTCTCATTGGACAAGAGGAGGGATGAATAATGAGTACGGATTCTATTTTATCAGTAGAACACCTAACAAAAAAGTTTACCATTGTGGCAGGCAGGAAGGGGCTGGCGGGCGCGATCCGCAACCTTTTCAACCCTGTAAAACGGGAAATCACAGCGGTAAATGACATTACCTTTTCTGTAAAGGAGGGGGAAATTGTAGGTTTTCTGGGGCCTAATGGGGCGGGAAAATCCACTACTATCAAAATGCTCACTGGAATACTCACCCCAACTTCCGGTTCAGCATCCGTGAATGGTTTAATCCCCTACCAACAGCCAAGGAAGAACGCCCGAAATATCGGGGTGGTATTTGGGCAGCGATCCCGTCTCTGGTGGAACCTCCCGGTACAGGATTCCTTTGAATATACCAAAGCCCTGTACCAAATTCCCGAAAATGTATTCAGGGAAAACCTGCGCTACTTTTCTGATGACTTTGGAGTGGACGAAATCCTAACAAAGCCTGTCCGTACTCTAAGCCTTGGACAGAAAATGCGGGCTGAAATCGCAATGGCAATGCTCCACAATCCCCGTATCCTTTATTTGGACGAACCTACAATCGGCCTGGATGTTGTGGGAAAAAACGAACTGCACCAGCTTATCCAGCGGATAAACGCTGACAGGGGAGTTACAATTGTACTGGTTACTCATGATGTTTTGGATATTGAGCGGCTGTGCCGCCGCGTGATGATCATTGACAAGGGGAGCCTGATCTGGCATGGGGAGATAGAAGACCTCAAGCGGGCCAAAGGAGTGGAAAAACACTACCATGTCCTTTACGAAAACCCATGTACCCCAATCGAGCTTCCCTTCCTGAAGGTGGCGCAGGCAGACGGACAGCGCCATCATTACATATGTACCGAGGATGTGCCCCTGGATGATATTCTGCCCCGAATACTGGAGACTGGCCGGGTGGTAGACTTTACCGTAACGGATCCGCCTCTGGATCAGGTAATGAGGAGGATCTATACCGAATGAAACAGTTATGGGATTATCTGAAAGTTTCCTGTAAAATTGAACTGGAAAACCAACTGATCTTTCGTTCCAACTTCTTTGTGAGCATCCTCTTTGTCATTATCCGGGTAGTTATGCTACTGGCTCTCTGGTCGGCCCTTTACCAAGGCAAAACCCAGGTGGAAGGCATCAGCCTTGCCACTATGAAATGCTATACAATAGTATCTATTGTATTTGAGCTGTTTATTGCCTGCAAGGTAGAGAATTCAATAACCGAAAAGGTAAAGGACGGCAGCATTTCAATGATGCTTACCCGTCCGGCTTCCTATCCTGTCACCCTGTTTATCGAACATTTGGCGGGCACCTTTCAGGCAGTTGTCGTATGGGTGGTTCCCTATCTGCTGGTTATTTTTCTCTGCGGTTTTGCAAAGGGTGCACAGCTTTACCTTGGCCCCTGGTTCTGGCTCAGTGCAGCGGGGGCATACCTGCTGATGTTTTTCTATCAGTTCTTTTTTGGAATGATAGCTTTTTGGACACAGGAAATCAACGGCTTTTTGCAGGCGCGGGATGCAGTGATGCTGGTTTTTTCCGGTTCTATGGTTCCCTTGTGGTTTTTCCCTGGCCGTCTCTTTTCCATAGCCCAGTACCTGCCTTTCCAGGCCATGTACAGCACCCCTTTGTCAATTATGATTGGCAAAATAGCAGGAGCAGATATCCGAACCGCCCTGTTGGTACAGGCAGGATGGATTTTGGGCTTTGGGTTTTTGGCCCAATTTTGCTGGAGAAAATCCAGAAGGAGGATGATCGTTAATGGGGGCTAAAATAGCGTATTACTGGAACCTCTACTGGCATGTGCTCAGTATGCAGCTCCGCTCACGGATGTCCTTCCGGCTCAATTTTTTTGTGATGCTGGTTGGGGTGTTCCTTCGTGAAGCGGCAACCCTGGCCCTGATGGTTGTCCTGGTGCAGAAATTCGACGGTCTGGCAGGATGGAGAACATGGGAAATCGCCTTTCTTTACAGCTTTGTCACCCTAACTTTCCGCAATTTCTCCAGCTTTGTAGGCGGGATAGGGACGATTCCCGCGCTTGTCCGTACTGGTGAGATGGACGTTTACCTGCTTACCCCTTCTGATCCGCTTTTTCTGATAAACTGCCGCAACACCATGATCTGGCGCAGTTTCTATAATATTGGCATCTTCGCGGTTACACTCTACTGTGCTTACCAGGCAGGGATAGCCTTCACGCCTGGAGCTGTCTGCTGCCTAGCAGTGCTGATTCTTTGTGGAATGTTTATCCTGTTTGCCGTTTATTTAATCGTCTATGCGGCTGCCATCCGGGTAGTAGAGGTAAGCGCTTTGTTAAAGATTCTGGACGGGGTATACAAACAATATATGGTTTACCCTATTCCTATTTATGGCAGGGTAGCGGCCTGGATTTTTACCTTCCTCCTGCCGTTGGGGCTGGCATCCTATTATCCCAGCGGAGTGCTGCTGAACCGGGTGTCAGGGCTTACCATGGGCTGGGGGACTCTGGCGATTGCAGCGGCAGCTTGTTTATGGGTGGCTGCTGCCCTCCTGCTTTGGCGTGCCTCTATCAGAAAATATAATTCTACAGGTACATAGCTGCTGTAATGTGGATTCAGGGGAATCGTTATTCTGTTGTCTGCTGTAATGTATATGTTATTTTTTCTGCTTCCTGTTTTTTATAATAATAAACCCGGAGCTGGAAAACCGCTCCAGGTTTAAATACATCTGCCTCCTGTCAGCTTATCTTGGCAGGGGGCTTTATAACAGTTTGAGGTTCAATTATACTATTATGGCTATTTTCTCAGGCGCAATATCACAGAAGGCGGTATATCAAACCATTCAAAACCGGAGGGAGTATTTGTCTGCTCAAATACAGGTTCCTCAATACCATCCAGCATAAACCCGGCTTCAAAGCAAATATTCAGAATCATACTGAGTGGGCGGTGAAAATATAATATTCGTTTATCGTTTCGTGCAAGTGCTGTAACCTCATGCTTTTTTGGATGAATGTATTCATATGTTTGTATGCCCATTCGTATAAAAGCCTGGCCGGTATAGTCATTGATTTCCGTAAATTTACGCATATTAGGTGTCTGGAAGCAGGGATGAACGCTTGAAAAGACAAAAACACCCCCGGGCTTCAGCATTTCGTACACAGCCTTCATCAATGGCGATATATCGGAAATATCCATTACCGCCATATTTGATACTGCCTTATCAAATGGCGTGCCTGATTGAAGCTGTATTAAATCCACATATTGGGTTGCATCTGCTACATGAAAATCAATAAGATGTGTATATTCCCTGCAACGTTTTTTTGCATGTTCAATTAATGTGGAGCAATAGTCAAAAGCTGTAACCCTTACTCCCATTTCTGCCAAAAGCCTGGAAAAGTTACCGCTTCCACAAGCGGCATCCAAAATATATTCACCAGGATGCGGATTTAGAAGCTTCAGCGTAGCAGGACGAATGATTTCCCTATGATATTGATTATCTGTGTCCCCCATCCTCTTATCCCAGTCGTCTGCTAATTATTCGCATAAAATTTTACTTTTCTCAGTTATTTCATCAGACAGTTTCGAGAATTTCACACCTTACTTTCAAAAAAACAAGCATTGCAATTTTTTTAAATTGCAATGCTTTTCTGGAGGCGCCACCCGGAATCGGACCGGGGATAAAGGTTTTGCAGACCTCTGCCTTACCGCTTGGCTATGGCGCCATTTAAATATTAAAAAAAGTTGCGGCGAAAAAAGTCAGCCCCGCAGCGAATAACGGTAATTAAGGGAAACATTGGATGCCCACTTTCATAGGCATCCAATCCCTGTTGGAGCGGGTTACGAGGCTCGAACTCGCTACCTCCACCTTGGCAAGGTGGCGCT
>CAOJXI010000084.1 GCA_948465665.1 uncultured Clostridia bacterium
AAGCAATTCCAGCGGGCTTTTGATTTTGAATACTGACGAAGTGGTTAGTTATCAGCCTCTTAGGCAAGATTTACCTTGGCTTTAAGCTCGCTGGGTATTTCGCCCTCTGCGGAGGGCGACCAGGGCTGTCTGCCCTGGACCCGACAGGGGGCTTTTTAGGAAAGCCCCCTTGACCCGAAACCTTTTTAATCCGCCCTAACTGGTATCCTGTCTTAGCTTATCCCCGCATTGGAGAGTTGCGTAAATAAATCAACCTTAAACCTTTCAATCTTAGATCCGCGTCAAAAACAACGTTATGTTTACAAAACGGGACGATCGTCTGAGCCAGTGCGCCAGTAGCGATTACAGAAGTTTTCTTACCCAACTTACCCTCAACGCGCTGGATAATGCCGTCCAGCATGGCAGCGGTTCCATAAGTATACCCGCTTTTCATACAGTCTACGGTATTCGTCCCAATTAAACGTTTCGGCGCTTCAAAACTAATGTGGGGAAGCTGCGCAGTGCTGTTGGAAAGCGCGTCCATGCCAATTTTCGGCCCAGGCATAATCATCCCCCCAAGATACCCGCCTTTTTCATCCAGAACCGAAAGGGTAGTCGCGGTACTCAAATCAAATATAAGGGCAGGCTTAGGATAAGCGGCAGCAGCAGCAACCGCCATAACAACCATGTCGCTTCCAAGCTGTGCGGGATTGTCAATTAAAATGTTTAAACCCGTCTTCACGCCTGATCCTACTATTAAAACCTGTTTCCGGGATAATTTTTCGAGTGCCAGCCGGAATAGGGGAGTAATTCCAGGAACAACGGAGGATAAAATACAACCTTCCACCTGGTTTAGATTGAACCCGTTTAAAATAAAGAGGTTATGGAGCAGAACCATGTATTCATCAGAAGTCTGCCTGCGGTCAGAGGAAATCCGGGCGGTAAACTCAATTTTCCCTGAATCCTCGTGAAGCGCTCCTAATACAATATGGGTGTTTCCAATATCTACAGCAAGTATCATGGTTCTTTCCTCCCGCGTTCCAGTTGCAGGTGATTTTTATATAAAGTATATTGGATGCAGCAGAACCGCAGGGGATTGGGAAGGTGGTCGTTAATATCCCGGAATGTGTGGTATCCCTTATTCCAAACGTCCATAATTAACGCCTGCTGTTCTGGGGTCGCAAAAACATAATTAATAGGAATTCCAGCCATTAGCTTAGACAGCAGATGGCTTTCAACAGTGGTGACGCTTATCCCGCGCATTTCCGCGATTTCTTCCGCAGATTTGCCGACCTGGAAAAACGCAAAGGTAATGTCTTCGCTTGGAACCCGCTTCCCGTCATTGTCCCGAATAATTTCTATATGGCGGCGGGGCTTGGACATTTCAGCGTTAGAAGGGCTGGTAACAGCGGGGGATGGGGTTGTTAATTCAGGATGAGCTTTCCGATATTGGTTGATAACTTCCAGGAAGGATAAACCATATTTTTCTAATTTGAATTCCCCTACTCCGGGAACAGTAAGCATTTCTTCCAGAGTAGCCGGGCAGATATTGGACATAGCCCGCAGGTTTGCGTCTGAAAAAATAAAGTATGCTGGAATCCCTGCTTTGGCAGCCAGTTTCTGGCAGTGCTCCATAAGCAGGCGGTATAATTCCGGGTTTTGGGATTCAATAGAGTTCTTTTCTTTCTTTTTGCGGACAGCCCGCCGTATGGATACAGATTCCCTGCCCTTCAATACAGGGAACGCTTTCGGGGAAAGTTTTAAATAAGGCATCCTATCCCCCATGCTCTCCAGATATCCTTCGCTGACCAGGAAAGCTATCAGCTCCCGGACTTCAGCGCTGGCGTAATCCCGCATAATCCCATAAGTGCTGAGTTTCTCAAACCCCCATGATTTTAACTTCTGCGACTTGGAACCCCGCAAAACATCCGTTACCATTGAGCTCCCAAAGCGTTCCCCCATCCGTTTCACACAGGATAGGATTTTCTGTGTTTCAATGGTGATATCCGTTACCTGGGCGGTGCTGTTGCAGTTGGAACAATTATGGCAGTTCCCCTCTGCAAATTCCGGCGTCTGCCCAAAGTATTCCAGTATAAATCCCCGCAGGCACCGGTCAATATGGCAGTAATCTTTCATCTGATCCAGTTTCCGGTAGGCGGAAAGCTCTGGTTCTTCGGAACCATTTTCAATCAGCATTTTGTTGGTCAGGATGTCCTGCTGGCCAAAAAACAAAATACATTCCGCAGGGTCTCCATCACGTCCCGCGCGCCCAGCTTCCTGATAATAGCTTTCCATATTTTTAGGCATATTATAATGAAGCACAAACCGGACATTTGGCTTGTCTATCCCCATGCCAAAGGCATTGGTAGCAACCATAATCTGTATCCGGTCATATACAAAATCTTCCTGGGCTTCATCCCGTTTGGATGCAGAAAGCCCGCCATGATAAAACGACGCAGAAAACCCTTTGCTGCGAAGGGCCTGGCAGACCTGTTCTGTGGTTTTCCGGGTGGAACAGTAGATAATCCCTGGTTCCCCCCGGTGCCGCTGTAATACTTGCAGCATGGCGTCCATGCGTTTTTGGGGGCGCTCCACCCCAAAGAAAAGGTTTGGGCGGTCAAAGCTGCTGACCGTTACATAAGGCTTGCAAAGGCCAAGAAGTTTTATAATATCTTCCCGAACCTGTTCTGTAGCAGTGGCAGTAAAAGCCGCCATAATCGGGCGGTTTGAAAAATGGGAAACCATTTCGGCAATTATTACATAGCTTGGGCGGAAATCATGCCCCCATTGGGAAACACAATGGGCCTCGTCTACAGCTACCATGGAAACCGGAAGGGTCTGTATCATTTGGGAAAAACCCGGCGCTTCCAAGCGTTCCGGCGCAATATACAAAAGCTTAAATTTCCCGAAAGCCGCCGCACGCATAACAGCCCTGTATTCTGTTTCCCCTAAACTGCTGTTGAGGAAGGCGCAGGGAATCCCATATTCCTGTAAAGCGTCTACCTGGTCTTTCATCAGCGAAATAAGGGGGGATATGACAATTGTTAATCCTGAAAATAGCAATGCGGGTATTTGATAACAAAGGGATTTCCCCGCCCCTGTGGGCATTACCGCTAAAACATCGTTCCCAGCCTGTATCTGTGATATGATTTCCTCTTGTCCTGCCCGGAAACCATCGTAACCAAAATATTTTTTTAATATTTCCCTTGGCGTCATTTTATCAGCCCCTATGTTTTTTTGCCTTTTTCTTTACTGTGTATCCAAATGTTCCTAAACGCTTTCCCAGTTCGTAATATGCCCCATGGACATATGCGATTAATCCACATTTTTCCATATTGAGGCGGCCGCTTTCTTCTATAACAGATTCATCTACGTTTACAGCAATTATTTTTGATAAAAACATATCATGGGAACCTAAAGGAATTATCTGCTCTACCCGACATTCCAGGGAAACAGGGCTTTCCGCTATCAGCGGCGCGCCTACTTCTGACGCTGGCAGGGCGGTTAAATGGCAATGTGCAAATTTATCAATATCCCGCCCGGAACGTACCCCGCAGAAGTCCGCTGCACGCACCAAAGATTTTCCTGTGAGGTTTATCACAAATTCCCGGCTTTCTTTGATAATAGGATAAGAAAACCGTTCCGGCCGGATAGATATGTATGTCATTGCCGGACTGGTGTTTACAATCCCTGTCCAGCCGACTGTTAAAACGTTTGGCTGTTTTGGTGTCCCGCAGCTTACCAGTACCGGGGGCACTGGCGCCAGGAGGGTTCCCGGCTTCCATATTTGTTTTTTCATCAGATTCTCCTTAGGCTCTTATATGTTGTTGTCTTTTTTTATTGTAGCATGATTTTAACGGCTGGGCAACAGATTCACAGGTACATCCTGTACAAAAAATACCCCTTGACAGAAAGAGGAATTTTGTTTACAATAAAAACATAAAGTGATGCTGCCAACAGACGGCAGCCCCTAATGTTTGTTGAAATAATCGCCAAACTTTTGCGGGGTCAGGCGATTATTTCTTTCTGTTATTTAAGAATAAATTACAGATACCGATGATCACTAAACAGAACTCTAAAAGCTCAGATAATGTCATATGGCAGCCCCCCTTTCGTTATGTACAAACGAGGGGCAAGAACTGCCCCTTCGTCGGGGGCTAACCGCCTTGGTCGTTGACAGCATCACAATATTTATATTACTACTTTTTTCGACAATTATCAATAGCCGGGATGGAATTTTCTCCATCCCGGCTTTTTTGCTGTAATCATATAAGGAATTATCGGAAAATTGGGGAAGGACTTTCTTGTAAATCGGCGTGCATTATTAAAAAGTCATTAATTTTTACAAATAAACGCGCTGGAAGCAGATTTATTTCTGTTTCCAGCGCGTTTTTTATTTTCAGGATTCCGCATGGTTAAGCCGTTTTTTGAGTGTCGAAAAATAAAAAAACTTACAAAAAAGTATACTTTTTTGTAAGCCAATTTTTCCTGTCTGTTAGTAATATATTAGCACACTTTCAATGACATTGCAACCCCTTTTCCAAAATTTCTTGAAAAAATTCGTTTTACAATAAAGTATACTTTATTGCAAATTTATTGTAAGTGCTTGTCTGCAACAAAAAAGGAGGCATGAGGCCATGTTGTTACTGGGAAGGAACCTGGGGGAAAGCATTGTCATAGCAGATAACATTTATATCAAATTCGTAGAAACCGACAAGAGCGGGCAGAAATTCAAGCTTGCAATCGAAGCACCGAGGGATATCAAAATTTCCCGCGGGGAACTCTATCCGCCGGATTCCATCCAGCATGAGAAGCTTTCTAAAATTACCACCAGCAAAAAAGTCGCTGGCATAAATTAAGATTTCGGCATTGCCAAACGCCAGCGCGCGGCGGGTAGGCGGTGTTTGAATAAATTATTTATTTTAAGAAAGCCTTTTCCCTTATGAAGAGAGCAGGACGCTAAAGGTTCAGGGAAAAAGGCCACATGGAGGTATTATCATGGGAATGGTCGTAAGAACTAACACAATGGCATTGAACGCATACCGTCAGTTGGGCATGAACAACAGCGCAGTTGCAAAGTCTTTGGAAAAACTTTCTTCCGGTTTTAGAATCAACCGCGCTGGCGACGACGCGGCAGGTCTGGCAATCAGCGAAAAGATGAAAGCGCAGATTACAGGGTTGGAGACTGCTTCTTCTAATGCGCAGGACGGCATCAGCCTGATCCAGACAGCAGAAGGAAACCTGACCGAAGTTCATTCTATGCTGAACCGTATGGTTGAGCTTTCTACCAAGTCTGCTAACGGAACTTACCAGAATGAGGTTGACCGCGAAGCCCTTCAATCTGAAATGGATCAGCTTTTGGAAGAAATCAACAGGATTTCTAAATCTGCAAACTTTAACGGCATTAAGCTGCTGGATGGTACTATGGGGCTGAACAAGGATGCCTTTACAATTGGTGATGCAGCAGCAGTAGAAGCTGTTAATCCGACCTCTATTGCTGTAACGGATTTTCTTACTGCAAAGAACGGTACTGGTGATGGCGTTCGTACTGAAGCACAATATGTCGCTAGTGGTGCTACTGCTGATTACCATACTGGCACTAAAGTAACTTCTGAAGAAAAACCTAGCTTTGAGATTGATTTAGGAAACTTTGCAATTGATAAAGTTTCCGTTGCTGCTGGTAGTGAGATTACACTTGATATTGGTGGTGTATCAGTTGATTCATCTGTATTTACAGCAGCCAAGACTACTGACGAAATTGCCACTGATTTAGCCTCTAAACTCAATGCCAAAAATAATGGCAAGGGCGGTGGATCTGGCGTTGCAATTGGCAATGTATTATATAAAGCCACTGCAGAAGGAAGCAAGATTAAGTTTGAATATGCAGGTGATCCCAATACTGCCAACGCAGCATCTGCTACAACAGATCCAATTGTAACAACCGGTGCCAATGCAATGACAAGTCCTTCTGCTAATGTTTCATTAACAGTAAAAACTGCTGCAAACCTAGAGGTTTCTGGTACCTTTGAACATAATACAATTAATGTAAAAAATCCAGTTGCAGGTGATGATGGTTCCAGAGCTGGTATGGATATTGATCTTACCAAGCTTGTAAAAGATGGATATGTTATGACTATTGATGGTCAAAGTTTTGTGTTCAAAACTACATCTGACAGCAAAGTAACTGGTACGAATGGTGATACCTTTAACGGGGCAACTGTTATTGATGTTAGTAACAAAGCAACAGATGCTGAAAAGTTAGCGGAGGCGGTTGACCTTCTGTCCCAGCAAGGTACAGCAGGTGGATTTACCATTCAAGCGAAAGATAACACCAAGCTAATCCATGTTGAGCAAACTGTTGAGGATTCAGCCAAAAATGTTTATGACACATATGACAAGCTGGCTGCTGTGTTTTCCGCTAATCAGGGTGATGGCTCTGAGGCTAAAAATGCAGGTACAAAGCTGACCATTAATGCCAACAAAATCGTTTCTGGTGATTCCATTAAGGTTGGTGACAAAACCTACACCTTTGTAAAAGAGGCGAGTACCAATGCTGGTACTGATCCCAATAAGGTGGAAGTTCTTATGGGCGATAATGGTTCTTCTGCGATTACCAATTTGGTTACAGAGTTGAACAAAGATTCAAAAATCAGTGCAGAAGTTGATAGCGCCGATCCCTCTTCTATCAATCTTCGTGGCAAGGCAGCTACCGATCCCGCTCCCGCGGTTATCGGCGGCGGATTGACCCTCCAGATCGGCGATACTGCTGATTCATTTAACAAAATGAATGTTGCTGTTGCTGATATGAGTGCTAAAGGATTAGGTTTGGATGGACTGCAAATTACAAGCGCCAGCCTGTCCAGCGACGCCATCGAAAAGATCAAAACCGCTATCAATACGGTTTCCACAGCCCGCGCAGATATGGGCGCACTCCAGAACCGCTTAGAGCACACCATCAACAACTTAGACGTTGCTGTTGAAAACCTGAGCGCAGCAAACAGCCGTATCCGCGACACCGACATGGCGAAAGAAATGATGAACTACACCAAGATGAACGTTCTAGTTCAGTCCGCCCAGGCGATGCTGGCACAGGCCAACCAGCAGCCCCAGAGTGTGCTCCAGCTCTTACAATAATCCCAAACGTTCATTTTCCAGCCCAAAATATAATCTGCCCTCCGCCAAAGCCGGCTGGCGGGGGACAGCCAAAGGGTTCTGCTGTAAAATTTTGCAGCAGAACCTTTCTTTTTGCCATATGAAATCTTTCCAAATCCCTTGCAAAAAGTCCTCGCAGCATATACAATAATCATATAAAAAAGGGGGGGACGCAAATGCCGATTACTGTACCAGACGGGCTGCCTTCAATAGAAGAACTGCGCCGGGAAAACATTTTTACCATCAACGAATACAGGGCAAACCATCAGGACATCCGACCATTAAAAATAGTTATCCTGAACCTTATGCCCAAAAAAGTGGAGACAGAGACGCAGCTTCTCCGAATGTTAAGTAATACGCCCCTGCAAATGGAAATGGAACTTTTGCAGGTAACGTCCCACAAATCGAAAAACACGCCCCAGGAACACCTGCTGAAATTTTATAAGACCTTTGAGGAAATCCGGCAGGAAAAATTCGACGGGATGATTATTACCGGCGCCCCCGTAGAGCAAATGCCCTTTGAAGCAGTTGACTATTGGGAAGAACTGTGCCAAATCATGGAATGGACAAAAAGCCATGTTTTTTCCACCTTATATATATGCTGGGGCGCTCAGGCAGGGCTGTACTACCATTACAAAATCCCAAAGTATGATTTACCCCGGAAGATGTTCGGCATATATGACCAAACGCCGCTGTATCCAACCCATGAGCTGCTCCGGGGATTTAACGACCGTTTTCCTGTGCCCCACTCGCGGCATACGGAAATACGGGCTGAAGATATCGCTAAAGCGGACAATCTGCAAATCCTTGCGGCTTCTGAAGAATCCGGGGTACATCTGGTAGGAAGCAGGGATGGCAGGCAGTTTTTTGTAACGGGCCACTCTGAATATGACCGGGATACATTAGCCAACGAATACCGCCGGGATTTGGCTAAAAATCTGCCAATCCAAATTCCAGAGCATTATTTTCCAAATGACGATCCCAATCAGGAACCTTTGCTTACCTGGCGTTCTCATGGAAGCTTATTTTATTCTAATTGGCTGAATTATTTTGTTTATCAGAAAACCCCTTTTGACCTTTCAGGACAGTTTTAGTTTAGTATCTCAACGTGTGCAGATTAGCGAGCGGGGGCTGGTTCAGTTCCATTCCTTTGCCAGCAGGAAGTCGCGGATATTGCGGTGCTTGATCCCGTCGCGGCTCATATCAAATTCGTCCAGCGTGACAATGTATTTTGGGAAGTTATCGCGGACACTGGAAAAAGCGCCGAACTCCCGCTTGATGGTATCCTCCGAAGCCAGAAGATAGGCAGCCTGAACATACAGCCTGTTTCCCTGATCCTCGCATACAAAGTCTATCTCTTTATCTGAAACTTTACCGACTGTAACCGTATAGCCGCGGCGCAGCATCTCCATGTAAACGATGTTTTCCAGGACAAGGTTGATATCTTTCGTGTTCCCGCCGAACACCGCTTCACGGACGCCATGATCAGCCACATAGTATTTCTCGTTGACGGTCAGGATTTTCTTCCCTTGAAGGTCTTGGCGCTTTACCTGATAGAACAGGAAGGCATCAGTGCAGGCCCTAATATAGTTAAGTACCGTTTCCGCTGACACAGAGCGTCCTTCGCTTTTCAGGTACTTGGAGATTGCCGTGGAGGAAAACGTAGTTCCTACATTGGCGGTGACATAGGAAATGATCCTCTCCAGCATATCCACATCCCGGACATTATTCCGCTTGATAATATCTTTCAGTTCCACGGAGTTGAACAGATCACGCAAATACTGACGGCTTGCGGCTTCATCGTAACGGAGATTGCTCAGGTACGGCATACCGCCCAAAGTTAAATACTTGCTGAAGCATTGCCGTGTATCAGTGTTCGGGTAAACAGTACGGTACAGCTCGATAAACTCACCAAAGGAAAAGGGATAGATCACAAATTCCACATACCGGCCGGCAAGATAGGTGGCAAGCTCGCCGGAAAGCAGCCTGGCGTTGGAGCCGGTAATATAAATATCACAGTCCAATTCCACCCGGAAGGAGTTAATACATTTCTCCCACGATGCAACCTCTTGTATCTCGTCAAAAAACAGGTACACCTTCCCGCCGATCTCCTTTGCCCGGCTAAGGATTTCATCGTGCAGGGCAGCAGCATTGCAAAGATGGGCATTGCTCATGTTTTCAAAGTTGAGGGAAATAAACCGCCCGCGATCCACGCCGTTTTCAGCAATTTCATCCTGTATCAAATTCAGCATAACTGATTTGCCGCTACGTCGGATGCCAGTCAGCACCTTAACCAGATCGTTTCCGATAAAAGGACGGATGCGGTTCATATAAGTTTCTCGTTTAATCATACAGATCAGCCTCCTTTTTGGGACTGCTTATATGATAACACAAGTATACCTGATTTTCAAACCGAATTATTGAATTCTATCAGATATACTTGATAAAAATGCTTTTTAGATACGGTCAGGCAGATATAATGAAAGAAGCCGATAAGATGAAGCTGAAATTAGGGAACTTCCTTAATTGTAAGGTTCCCAGATTTAGGTACGCCATCATGGCAAACCGTTGGTTTGCTGGATGGCTGCAAGAGGAAA
>CAOJXI010000085.1 GCA_948465665.1 uncultured Clostridia bacterium
GCTTGTACTCATCTTAGCTTTCTCCCGCAAATCAGCTTTATTGAAAAATCAATGCGCTGCTGTTAAACATCCAGTTTAACAGCAGCGCATTATTTTTACTTGATACTGCCTTGTCCGCCCATAAGCGCCGTCAATTCCTCAATTTTCTCCAGAGGGAACGGTGGGGAAGTGAGGGGCTTCATAGCGATTGACATTAATTTCATAGGGTTATCGTCAGCAGCGACACGGTTAGACGAAAGCTTCCCGCATCGTTTGCAGCGATGGATGACCGCCCATTCCCCATTCTTCCGAACCCAAACACCGATGGGCTCCATGATACCGCCGCAGTCAGAGGCGCGGTCTCCTGGTTCTTCATCAACATGGAGGCTGCTCAGGCAGTTGGGGCAATGATTTCTATGTTCGCTCCCGGCACCTTCCGGCACGATGAAACGCCCGCATACCTTGCAGGTAAAGGTATCGTTACAAGCGTGTGTTTTATAATAACCCTCAGTATATGTGATTTTTTTGTTTTTACGGTTCATTTGTCCTCCAAAAAAGAGCTGCTCTTTATGGAGGTAAACGCAACGGGATTTATTTGTTAGATTATTGCGCAAACCTCCCGGTTTGCTACTATTGCCATATAATTTTTCTTCATGCAAAAACTCCTTTCATGATTTATTGTACTATATTTTTCAATCTAACATAAGTTTATCCGATTGTCAAGCATGAATTTCATGATGATTTTCTTGGGATGATTTAAGAGCCTGTTTAGAATCTCCCCGCGCATGTCTTAGCGGCTGATTTTCTCAAACAGAGAAAAAGACCAATATACACGGGAAGAAATCGTAGAACTTTTGGACAAAATCGCGATTGCAAAGGATCAGGAGTAATACAAATAACTCACCCCCAGCCCTCTGTAAAAGGCTGGGGGTGTATCATTTTCCATACTATAAAGCTAAGGGCCTATTCAGAATCTCTTAAACAACAACGCCTTTTTGCAGCATGATATTAGCATAGAGGGCTTTTTCACCGGTAGCAATAATTGCATAAGCCTTTTTAGCTTCCTCGTAAAAGGCAAAGCGTTCTATATGCCCCACGGTATTTTGTCCGCGGGGATCATGCTTTTGGATAATTTGGCGGTAAGTCTCCCAAATTGGGGTTTCAACCTTATCGCCGGGAACAACCTGCATCAAATGGACAGGATTTTCCACATAAGTATCCAATGGGAACAACTGCAAAACTGCGTCAAGCAATTCAGGTACGCCATGGCCGTCACAGCGGATTACAATGGCGTTTTTGCCCATGCTTTCAGCAGGGAAATTTCCATCGGAAATGACAATATTGTCCCCATGTCCCATTTCACATAAAACCTTCAGCAATTCCGGCGATAAAATTCCAGGGATACCTTTCAGCATGATTCATCCTCCAAACATTACCGGATGTTTTTATACATGGGACCATAAGCGGCACAGGCTCTGAAGTCCTGCCCCTCTTTGTCCATACCAAAGGCATTCCAGCTTGCAGGACGGAAAATCTTATCTTCCGGCACATTGTGCATACAAACAGGGATTCTTAAAATAGAGCATAATGTAATCAAATCCGCGCCAATATGCCCATAGCTGATAGCCCCATGGTTAGCGCCCCAGTTATTCATAACATCGTAAGCAGATTTAAAAGCTCCTTCTCCGGTCAGGCGGGGAGCGAACCAGGTGCAGGGCCAAGTATAATCGGTACGTTTCCAAAGCACGTCTGAAACTTCATCAGGAAGGTTGACAGTCCAGCCCTCAGCGATTTGGAGCACTGGGCCTAAACCTTTTACAAGATTTAAACGCAGCATGGTAACAGGCATTTCGCTTCTGGTCAGGAACCGGGAGGAGAAGCCGCCCCCGCGGAAGTAGCCCAGGTCAGCCGCATTCCAGGTAGTGGCCTTCAGGCAAGCCTGTTGGTCGGCTTCGGTCATTTCCCAGAAATGTTTCATAACGCCCTTGCCGTCTGCATCTTTTACTTCCCCGCAGGCGTCAATACAGCAAGCGCCGGAATTAATCAGATGGATGAATCCCTGTGATTCCTTGGCAATTCCCTCCAAATCGTATCCCGTGGCCTTTTTAACTGCTTCCGGGCTCCAGTAGGTACGCACGTCAGCAAAAATCTGCGGGCGGTTGGTCAGCAGTTTTCCGAACAACATTCCCAGGCCATTTAAGGTATCGTTTTCGGTTGCAAGAATATAAGGCTCGCGCGCGCCGTTCCAATCAAAGGTAGAATTCAGCATGGACTCTGCAAAGTCGCCGTTTGGATAAAAGTCTGTCCATTGACGCTGGCCCTGGAAACCGCCTGCAATCGCGTTGTGTCCCACAGCTTCTTCTTCGCGTCCTTCAGGAAGGTTGGGATTTCCGTTGAACAGGTCTTTAATAATGCACATCATCTTAACAACAAATTCCCAGGATTTTTCCTTTTCCTCTGGAGACTTTTGCAGTTCAGATGGATTTTTGTCAAACCCTTCAGGGCAGTTTTTCTTTGTCCATGCAAGGGCTTTCTGGAATTCAGCTTCATCATAAATGCCCTCGGTCATACGGCGGATAATCTCCACCTCATCAACAGACTCCACACGCATCCCAAGATATTCTTCAATAAATTCCGGGCTGATAATGGAACCGCCGATTCCCATGCAGATAGAACCGATTTGGAGGTAAGATTTTCCCCTCATGGTTGCCGCTGCAACTGCCGACCGCCCAAACCGAAGCAGTTTTTCCTTTACATCCTCTGGAATTTCAGTTGCATCTGCTTCCTGTACATCATGCCCGTAAATGCCAAAGGCAGGAAGCCCCTTTTGGGCGTGGGTTGCCAATACTGAGGCCAGGTATACCGCACCGGGGCGTTCTGTACCATTAAAGCCCCATACGCCTTTAATTGTCATAGGATCCATATCCATGGTTTCCGCACCGTAGCACCAGCAGGGAGTAACTGTCAAAGTAATATCTACGCCGGCTTTTTTAAATTTATCAGCGCAGGCGGCGGATTCTGCCACACGTCCAATCGTGGTATCAGCAATAATGACCTTTACCGGTTCACCATTCGAGTATCTTAGGTTTTCCTCAAAGAGCTTTGCGGCGGATTTTGCCATGTTCATTGTCTGTTCTTCCAGGGATTCACGCACTTTCAGTGCTCCCCGCCTTCCATCAATGGTTGGACGGATTCCAATTACTGGGTAATCCCCGATTAATCTGCTTTTTGCCATTTCGCATAACCTCCGCTTTCTAAAATTGGTGAGACGTACCATAAATTTTATGGTATACTATAATTATTATTATACACTCTTTTCTTTTAGATTTCCCGTTCTTTTATGGATAAAAACATAACAATATTCACTTGGAGGTGTAGAGTTGCAATATCTTTCCTATAATGAACGCAAACAACGGGGCACTTTTGACTTTCCCATTGAAATTTATTGTGTAAACGAGCATCACCCCCAATATATCATGGCTTTCCACTGGCATATGGAATACGAACTCCTCCGCATCCGCCAGGGGGAATTCCTTATCACCCTGGACGACCGGCAGTTTACCGCAAAAGCTGGGGATGTTATCTTTATCAGCAGCGGCACCCTCCATGCAGGACTGCCCAAGGACTGCATTTACGACTGTATCGTTTTTGATATGAGGATGCTTCTGAAACAGGATCATGCCTGCCAGCCGCTCCTCCAAAAAATTATTGATCGCGATATTTGGATTGACCAGTTTCTCCCCCCTAGCGATATGATCCTAATGAGTGCAATATCCTGTCTTTTCTCTGCCATGGAGTCCAAAAAATCTGGATATCCGTTTATTGTGCAGGGATGCCTTTACCAAATCTTAGGATTCATTATCCAAAACGGTTATTTTTCCTCCGCTCCTTTGAAAAATGGACGCAATTACAAAAAGGTCAGCCAGCTAAAACGTGCCCTTGCTCTGATTGAAGAAAATTACGCCTCCCCCCTTACCTTAGAACAGCTTTCCGCTGCCGCCAAAATGTCCCCTAAATATTTTTGCCGGTTTTTTCAGGAAATGACCCATCATACCCCTATTGAATACTTAAATCTTTACCGGATTGAACATGCTTGCTATCAATTGATTACAACAGACCGTTCTGTAACGGAAATTGCATTTAATTGCGGGTTTAATGATTTAAGCTATTTTATAAAGACTTTTAAAAGATATAAAGGGATTACTCCGAAACGCTATTTGTCAGCTTCGGCAGGAGCGCCGGCTGTTCCGAAAAAGGAGATAGCCGGATTCCGGCAAAATGCCCGTTGATCTTTAAAGCTAATTTGCGGGGATACGCTTAGACGAGTACAAGCTGGGGCGGATTAAAAAGGTTTCGGGTCCAGGGGGCTTTCCTAAAAAGCCCCCGGCAGGTCCAGGGCGGCGCCTTGGTCGCGTCCGCAGACGCGAAATCCCCAGCTTGCTTAAGAAATTGTAAACCTTACCTAAGAGCCTGTTTAGGATCTTAGAGCTTTCTTCGCCGAACCCGCATGGTTAAAGAATAAACCAGAATTCCGCTTGCTTTTTTTGCTTTTATCACTTATACTTATCGTAATGATAGGAACCCGGTCATACCATCTCTACTTATTAGCAGGAAGGGGTATTTTATGCTGCACTTAGCCATTTCTAATAGAATCGAAAAAATAAAAAAGTTTTTCCCATACTTTTGGGTTGTCCTAACATTAGTGTTTACCATAGCAACGCTGGTGTTTTCCGCCGGATACCTAGTTTACCGGTTCACATTGGAAAAGGAACATCAGGAAAAGTGGAAGGATTATAATGATTGTGGATTAGCCTGAACCATAGAAAAAGCTGTCGTCCGAAAACGACAGCTTTTTCTGCAAATAAGGAAATTAAGCTATTTACAATTTCCAGAAAAGCCCTTATAATAGGGGAACATCGGTCAAATTTCAGCTATGGGTTTAGGACACCAAATCACACTTAACCGGATGGAGCCCTAGGCAGCCCACAGCCAAAATGTATTTATTTCTGAAAGGGGTATGTTTTCCATGGAGTTCCTTCAAAAAATCACTGATTTTCGACTTGGCAATTTTACAATGGGAAAATTAGTGACAACACTGCTGATTGCAATTATCTGCCTGTTCGTCATTAAATTAATGATGCGCCTTACTGAAAATATGCTTCAGAGACTTCGGGTCAGCGCAACTCTTAAGGGCTTTATCAGGTCTATGGCAAAGGTCGTTTACTATTTCCTGGGTGTGTTGATTGTTGCGGACAGCCTGGGGATTCCTGTTGCTTCTCTGTTAGCAGTATTCAGTTTGGCAGGCTTAGCATTTTCCTTGGCAATTCAGGGCTCTTTGTCAAATCTGGCCAGCGGCGTCACTTTATTGGTGACAAAGCCTTTTGAAGCAGGGCATTTTGTCGAGGTTGGCGGGATAAGCGGAACCGTTGCATCTATTGGGCTGATTTATACTACCCTTACCACCCCCGACAACAAGGAAATATTTGTCCCAAACAGCGATATTTCCAGCGGGAAGATCACAAATTTCAGCGCTGAGAAGGAACGCCGGGTTGACGTTGTTGTTACAGCGGCGTATGAATCCCCTGTTTCAGATGTTAAGAAGGCCCTTCATCAAGCGGTAGAAAGAACAGAGGGAATTGTATCAGAGCCTGCTCCTTTTATCCGTTTGACAGATTATAAGGAAAGCTGCATTGAGTATACTGTGCGTGTATGGGCAGCAAACGCAGACTTTTGGAATGTAAAGTTTGACTTGCTGGAAAACATCAGTAAAACATTCGAGGAAAATAATGTAGAAATGACTTATAATCACCTTAACGTTCATATGATTGAAACAAAAAGCAAATAGAGCTTTTTGAAAGTAGTCCCGTTTTTCCCTATCAGCGATACGGCGAAACGTGCTGTACTTTCGCAATAAAATTGTATAGGTATAACAAGCCAGCTTTCGGTTGCAGCCGCTACACAACCGCAGGCCGGCTTTCTGCTGCTTGGGCAAGACCTCCGCTGTGTTTACGGCAGCAGTTCCATACCTTGAAAACTGTTGACGAGTTATGTATAATAATGTAGGTTCGATAAAAAGGTTAGCCCTGCGGCCCGAACAGAGGGACGCCCTATGAACTTTTCAAACCTTCTTTCGTTTTCATTTACTTTAATCCCCCATAAATTTACCTTCTCAAACTCATATTATTCAAGGAGGCTGTTCTTATGCCCCATATCCTGATTATTGAAGATGACACCGACATCAATAATTCCACTGCTGAATATCTGCGGCGGCAGGGATGTCTTTGCAGCCAGGCTTTTTCTGGTACAGAGGGCCGCCTGCTTTGGCGGGAAGGCGGAATTGACCTGCTGCTGGTGGATTTAATGCTCCCAGGGTTATCCGGCAGCGACCTGATTGCGGAGATACGCCAATCCAGCCAAACGCCGGTAATTGTCCTGTCGGCTAAAACAGAGTTGTCCGATAAAGTGGAGCTTCTGGGCTTGGGGGCAGACGACTACCTGACCAAGCCCTATCAGCTGGAGGAGCTTTGGGCCAGGATATTGGTACAGCTGCGACATGCCAGCACTGCCCCTATGGGAGCCATCCTGCGTTATCGGGACTGGGAACTGAACCTGGACGAAATGGCCTTAACTGCCGCTGGCCAGCAAGTCAGTCTCACTGCCCACGAATTCAAAATTATAGAACTGCTGGCAGGCCGTCCTAAGCGTGTCTTTACCAAGCAGCAGATATATGAGGCTGTCTGGCAGGAAGAATACGCCGTTGAAGATAAGACCATTACCGTCCATATCAGCAACATTCGGGCCAAGCTGCGTCCCAGCGGTACAGACAACTACATTCAAACTGTATGGGGTATTGGCTTCAAGCTGGCTGAGTAAACTTTGCACTTTCTTTACGATTGCTTTGCGATGTTTGGACACTTGTCTGATAAACTGATCCTGCAAACAAAAAAGGAGGCTTTTGTATGGCAGTGATACAAACAATGGGACTGTCCAAACGCTACAAAGACAAATGGGCGGTAGATCATCTGGATTTGCAAGTGGAACAGGGAGACATTTATGGATTTATCGGCCAAAACGGCGCGGGCAAATCCACTGCTCTGAAACTCCTATGCGGGCTGGCCAGGCCCACACAGGGTGAGGCTCTGATTTTTGACCGTCCTGTCCATGATATGACGGCCCGCCGGCGGGTAGGCGCCCTTATTGAACAGCCGGGGCTCTACCCAGAACAGAGCGGGCGTGAAAACCTTCTCCTCTGCGCTGCTTTGCTGGGGCTGGACAGCCCAGAGCGGCAGGTAAATGAAATTTTAAAGACAGTAGGTCTGTCCCCTTCAGAGAAAAAGCCAGTAAAGCAGTACTCTATGGGTATGAAGCAGCGCTTAGGCGTAGGCATGGCACTATTGGGCGGGCCGGATCTGCTGTTATTGGATGAGCCTATCAACGGCCTGGATCCAGAGGGTATTCGGGAAATGCGGGAACTCCTCCTGCGGTTAAACCGGGAGCGTGGGCTTACTATCCTGCTCAGTTCCCACATTTTGGGCGAATTAAGCAAAATTGCCACCCGGTATGGAATTATCCAGCAGGGCCGAATGGTAGAACAGATCACCGCTGATGAGCTGTCCCGGAAATGCACTGACTATCTCCACCTGCGGGCTGGTTTGCCCCAGAAAGCGGCTGTCCTGCTGGAGCGGGAATTCAGCCTGACCCGGTGGGAAGTCCGCCCAGAGGGTGAAATCCGCATTTATGAGGCAGTTGACGCCAAGGCAGTGGGCCGGGTTTTGGCACAGGCGGGTATTGCTGTGGAAGAACTGGGACTGCACCGGCAGGATTTAGAAGACTACTTTCTGGAGCGTATGGGAGGGAAAAATCATGTTTAATCTGATAAAAATGGATATCCGGCGGCTGTTCAGGAATCGTGGATTTTACATAATCCTGGGTGTAACCGCAGGACTGCTGATATTGGTGACTCTTATGGTTCATGCCCTTGCGGATCCTGAAACGATGGACGCTATGGCAGAACAGGGAGCAGAAGTCACAGAGTCCGACCGCATGATGAGCGAATACCTTCACAATATGTCGCAGTTGGAGCTGGTTCATGAATCCTTGGGCAGCGGTTTTCTGCTGGTTATGACCGGGATTGGGATGACGCTGTTTGTAAACAGCGATTTTTCCAGCGGGTTTATCAAAAACATATGTTGTATTAAGCCCCGCCGCCGGGATTACGTGCTGTCAAAAATCATGCTGGCTGGCATTTACAGCGGAATCATTATAATTTTATCTGTATTACTGATGCTGGTGGTGCCGTTTCTGCTCCATATGTACCCAATGCCGGATTTTATCCCTCAAATTTTACGGTATGTTCTTTGGATGTGGCTTCTCCACTGGGCCTTTTCCCTGATGGCGGTGGCATTGGTTCTGCTGACCCGAAATGCTACTTTGGGCATCATTCTGTCCCTTGTGGCTGGAAGCGGGCTGACTGCCGTTTGGCTGGGGACGCTGGGCAGGCTGGCGGGCTGGCCTGCCCTGGAACAATATTTTCTTTTTTCTGCTGTAAAGGGTGTCTATACACCCCAGAACGGCATAGTCCCGGCAGGAATGGTTCTGGCCTATGCCGCTGGATGGATGGCGGTTTACGGAATAGGAGCCATGATGGCCATGGAGAAGCAGGATATTTAGACCTGTATTCATTCAGAATGGGGGAAAATACGCCGCTAAGACGTGCGCGGGGAGATTCTAAACAGGCTCTTAAGGAGGAGTTTTAATGCTGCCAGCCCTAACTTTAACCATTATCGCCCTGGTGGCTGCCATTTTACGCCTGTGGGCCTATCGAAGCCAGCTTTTGGAAATGGCCCGGGTTCTGGAAGAAACACCAGCGGAGAGCAATCTGCTTTTGACAGTACAGATGTCCGGCAAAGCTCCCCGGAGGCTGTGCCAGGCAGTAAATACACGGCTGGAGGAGGGGCGGCGGCTGCGTTTGGAGGCCCTGAAAGGGGAACGGGAACTGAAATATACCATGGCCTGTATCTCCCATGATATCCGTACTCCCTTAGCCGGGGCCAAGGGTTATTTGCAGTTACTGGACGACGGGCCAGACCACTGGAAAGAGTACCTAGACGTTGTGCAAAAAAGGTTGGCTGAACTGGATGGGCTTCTGGATGAATTGTTTCTTTATACCCGCTTGTTGAACGACCCCCTGCCGCTGGAGTGCCGGGAAACGGCAGCTCTGCCACCCCTATGGGATGCACTGGCGGAATTTTACCCGCAGTTAGAAGCAGCCGGGATTCAGCCTGAACTGAGGTTTGACCGGGAGGATATGACTGTTTGGGCCAGCCAGTCAGAATTGGGAAGGGTATATCGGAATTTAATCACCAATGCCATTCGCCATGGAGGGGGCGTGCTTACTGTGTCTGCCCAGGCGGAGGAAATTTGCTTTTCCAACCCATTGGGTGATGGCACTGCACCAGATCCAAACCACCTATTTGACCGTTTTTATCAATCCAGCCCTGCCCGTGGGAAGGATGGGGCTGGATTGGGGCTGGCTATTGTCCAGGAGCTGATGGAGCGGATGGGCGGGCAGGTATCTGCCCAGATTATGGGGGACAGGCTACAGATTAAGCTGTTTTTTTCGCATCCAAACAACAAAGTATAAAATAATGTGAGTTCGGCAAAATTTTCTTGGACTGCTATAGGCACGCCATCATGGCAAACCGTTGGTTTGCTGGATGGCTGAAAGCGAAAACTTGGAG
>CAOJXI010000086.1 GCA_948465665.1 uncultured Clostridia bacterium
TTTTAATCCGCCCCAGCTTGTACTCGTCTTAGCTTTCTCCCGCAAATCAGCTTTATCAAACTCACATTATTTCAGTTCATCAATCGCAATGATTGACATAACATAAATCTTCATGGCCTTGACCAATCCTTCCACATTCAAACCCTCGTCTGGCGAATGAGCGCCGCCATGTCCCTCCCGGAACAATCCTTCAGGGGCAGGGGAAGTTGGTACACCGCTCATCCCATAAGCAAACGCATTAGGCAGTTTTCTGGCATAAGTACCGCCGCCCATAACATAGGCAGGCTTATCCAGCCCTGTCATCTCATTAAACAAATCGGTTAAAAGCTTTACCTCAGGACGTTCCTTGGGGAAATAGTTAGGCTTGCTGTCGCGAATAAGCTTCATTTCCCAGCCAGCCTTCTGGCAGCTTTCATTAATATTTTGAATCAGCTTTTGAGAATCGGCAGTAATGGAGTAACGGATATTAATTAGCTGTGTCAGTCTTCCATCTGTTAAACCTGCAATACTGCCAACGCAGGTCAAAGCACCGGAAACGTCATCGGAATAAACGATGTTTACCCCAGTGCCTTTAAAGTCCTGGTTGACCTGACAGATAAACTTCAAAGCATTAGAATCTGATTCCGGCAGAGCACCGCTTTCCGCTAAGGCGGCAGCAAGAAGCTGAATTGCATTTATACCGCCTTCTGGGAAAGCGGTATGCTTGGAAACGCCCCGCGCCTCAACTGTGATCTTTTCCCCGCTACGTGAAACGGTAAATTCACCCTTTTCACCTAAAGCAAGAATTTTATCCAGCCCTCCCTCCTGGAAAAAGGCAGGGTTTAAAAGGGCGTTTGCCCGGTCAGGAACCATGTTGCTTGCAACCCCGCCGGAAAAAGATTCTATTGCCCCTGTAACCTTGTCCCTGGAAAGAAGTTTTGCTTCAATGATACCCTTTTCCCCATAACATACCGGAAAGCTGCAGTCTGCAACCATGGAAAGCCCCGGACAGGGATAATGTTCCCGGTAATATTCCAAATCGGACATTCCTTTTTCCTCGTCGCAGCCTAAAAACAGACGCAAAGGATGGCGCAGTTTTACCCCTAAATCCCGCAGGCACTCAATTACATACATAACTGCCATAGTAGGGCCTTTGTTGTCCCCCGAACCACGCCCAATCAGGTATCCATCCCGGTAAACCGGTTTATAGGGCTGGTTGTCCCAGTCTTCACCCTCCGGCACTACGTCCAGATGCCCCCAAAAACCTATTGTGTCTTCCCATTTTCCCTCGTTAAACCACATCGCGCCAACACGGTTATCATAGATTGTGGTTTGGAAGCCATGCTCACGGCCAATGGCAAGCGCTTCTTCCAATGCTTTTTTGCAGCCCTCTCCATAAGGAGCATCCTCTGTACCATGGGCCTGGTCGGAAATGCTGCGGATTCTTACCAACCGGCTGATATCTTCAACCAGCCTTTCCTTATGTTCAGAAATCCATTTTTCAGCGCGCTGTTCCAATGCCTTTTTTTCATTCTTGTCCAATAGAAACATCCTCCTTTTTGATTTTAAATGGGCTGTGAAATTGCTTTCACAGCCCACCTGAATATTACAGTCCAAAATGCCCCAGATATTTTTTCGTGTTGCTGACCATTTCGTTAAAGAGGACTTTCGCATCTCTCCGGCTGGCAGTCATCAGGGGATCGTTGCAGAAGGCGTTAAACGCAAGTTCAAGGTTTTTAGTTGTGACAGCTTCAATAGTCATTTTCTGGTTTTGGCAGTGGGGCAAAATCAACGCCTGTACTGCGGGATCAATGGCTCCGGCAAACACAGGTTTTACGCTGTTGTGGGAGAATACAGCATTAGTTTCCACCACAGAGCCTAAAGGAAGGTTTGGAATCTGCCCATAGTTGGGAATATTGACGTTTGTTACCAGGGTCGTCATACCTTTCAGGGCTTTCATCTGCATAACGCCTTCTTCGCCGGAAACAGAGAGCGCCATTTTTTCTTCGCCGCTGACAAGGCGGGCGCTTTTTGCCAGACGTTCTTTTAACTGCTCTTTGCGGTATGCAACTGTGGTAAGGCCGAATTTCCAGGATTTTACGCTTTCAGGGTTTTTAAGATACCATGGCGGGCAGAACTCTGCCAAATGGCGATCCCCAGCTGCGGCTACAACGCCGTAACGGTTAAAGAGGTCAAACTTAACCATATTGGCGCTGGAGAAAGAGTTGTTCATCCAGTTGTCGTCTTTGCCGTCAGTAAAGCCGGTTTCAGCATATTCCTTGGCAAATTTGGCATACATAGGCATCAGGTCAATTCCCTTATAGGAAATCTCATTGAGCCAGGTAAAGTGGTTGATGCCCTGAACATTTACCTTAATTTCATGGCGGTCAACCTTTTCAATACCCATATCTTTTTGAACCATGGCAGCAATAACCTTCTGGGTTCCGAAAACTTCATGGCAGCAGCCAAAGCATTTGATTTCAGGGAATACCTTGTACATGATTTGGACGCACATGGTCATGGGGTTGGTGTAGTTGATGACCCAGGCTTCCGGGCAGTATTCCTTGATTGCTTCCGCGAATTCAATGTAATAGGGCAGGGTGCGCAGGGCGCGGATAATGCCGCCAGGGCCTACGGTGTCGCCGACAGATTGGTAGATACCGTATTTTTCCGGGGCGTGTACGTCGGACTCCATCTCGTCAAAGGTTCCAGGCAGAATGGAAAGGACTACGAAATCACAGCCGGTCAGGGCGTCTTGCAGGGTGGGGACAGCTTCATATGTAAAGTTGCTCTTTACATCTTCGCGGCCTTTTAAACGGTTGCCGATTGTTTCGTTGTGTTTTGCAGCTTCCATGTCAATGTCATAAAGCTTGACTGTCCCGCAGAGGTCAGGTTCTACGGCAAGGTCGCTCATAAGGTTCCAGGCCCACCCGCGGGAGCCGCCGCCAATGTAGGCGATTTTGATTTCCTGCTGTTGCATATGTGTTTCCTCCTAAAAAAGTAATAATATCTGAAAGTTTTTAACGACTTTCAATACAAAGGCTAATTAGAAATGTGATTTTAACTAATTTTTAGATGCGTTATTCATGCAGACCTGCATTTAAACGTTCTACCAATATAAATTCCCCTGTACCTAACTTTATGCTGTCTGGTGCAGAAGGAGCTGGAAGGATTGTTTCCCCTTCAGCCGCATCTTCGTAAAACAGCCCAAGAGCGTCCTTGATATTTTCAACTGCCTCTGACAGCGTTTCCCCCTGTGAGATGCAGCCTTCAATATCATGCAGCCAAACACTGTAGCCGCCTTCCTTTTCAGGGTGCATAACTGCCGGATAATAAAGCTTATCCATAGAATTCCCTTTCTGTCATCAACACTGCTGTTTTACATCTTTCCGGGTTTCATTATACACATATTTTACATATGGGTCAACAATAATTATAGGCAGATTTTAAACAGATTCTGAAAGGTTTTGACCGGATTTTTTCTTCTCTAGCAAGGCGACAATTTCATCCAAACTTATGTCTGGTGCTTACTGTCTTTCTTTCGTGTAATCTCCATATCCTAAATCAAACTGCTGGATAAAGCGTACCATTCCTACGGGGCCTAGGGCATCTTTAAGTGCCTGCATTCCAACTGTCCGAACTTCAAATGGGTTACTTAAATTTACATTTGGCATAAATTTTCATTTCCTATATTTTCCCTGTTTGTAAATTTATATTATATTCTGATTTGCGGACAGCTTTAGTGCAGCCTAAAGCTGTCCGCCGGAAAAATCAGATTTCTACCAGCTTATGCTCATCATAATCGAAATAACGCCCGTCCAGCATATTGGCGAGGGTGTTGGTAACACGCAGGGTAAAGGAGTTCCCTCCCTGTTTCAGTTTGGAGCCGTCAATTTCCCAGCGGTAGGGTGTAAAGGTGCGGACTCCCAAGGATTCGCCGTTGATTTCCAGTTCCACACAGTCATAGACCTTTTTGTCAAGGCGGATTTCAACATTCCCTTTAGATGCTTCGCTGTCAAAGGTGCCGGAGAAGGTCATCGTTCCGCTGTAATAGGGGAACCCTTCGGTAAAGCTGGGATGGAAAACAGCCTGCTTTGGCTGTGCGGAAATCCTCACCTTTTCATAAGTTCCAAAATTGCCGATCAGATACAGAGGATCTGAAACGCCATGCCAGCTGTTTTCAATAATACAGCGGACTTCCAGAATATTTTCGCCTTTTTTCACCATGTCCTTTATATCAGCGGCAGTATTGTTGAAGTCAGTGACATGGGCATGATGGAAACGTTCTTTTGCGATTTCAGCCCCATTGAGGAAAAAGGCATGTTCTCCCATAACTGCCCTGTTTTCAAATAAGAGGGAAAGATGTTCCGGCATTTCCTCAACCGTAAAGGAAGCGCGGTAATTCACAGCCAGAGGATATTTTAGCATTGGCAGTTTTGGGGTTCCGAAACTCTGGCTGAAGGTAATGGTTTCCTTATCAGCCATTCCGTTTTGGGAGAACTGCTCTATAAAAGTTCCCGCGCAGATATGCGGGTATGTTTTCCCTGCAACATCCATGTCGAAATATTCCAGGCGGCAGACGTTTTTCTCCACCGGCGAAACTGCCAAAGGCTCTGAAGTATTAATGGTAATGGTTTTTGCTGGAGCGGGCCTTTGCGGGAGGGCTTCGGGAAGTTTTTCAGGGGAAATACAGAATACCCTTCCTTCAAAAGAATCAAAGGAAACCGTCAAAGAAGCAGATTTTTCCTCACCCATAGCATAAACGTTTCCGTTCTCCAGGCTGTATTCATACCAGTATGCGGCTTCAGGGGCTTCCAGGGAAGCTTTAAAGGCGTCTTTGCCCTGGTTAGTAACCATAGCGTATTTTACCGGGGAGTCCTTGCCTTCCCGAACGCCCATAACCACTTGATTTTCCTCGCCTTCCGGCAGATGCAGAAGGATGTCACCAGGGCGGCGGAGGGTTTTTTGTACGGAATCCATCAAGTCATGGACAGAAATATCTGCGGGCATTTGGACAAAAGCCGTATTTTTCCCGGTCTGCTTGACCTCATAGGAAGCTGTCCGGTCAAAAAATCCTTTGCATACCTGGGAACCGGCAATTCCAAACAGTTCTTTGGAAACGCTGTCCATATCGGATTGTTCCTGAATATTTTCGTAGGGAGTAACGCCAAAGGAAACCACTTTTCCGCCTTGTGACAGGAACTTTTTCAAGCCCTCCACAGCAACGGTTTCCAGGTTGGTAACAGGGGGCAGGACTATCGTATCATAAACGGCGCGGCCAACCTTAATGCAGCCGTTTTCGATTTCCGCTTCCTCAAAACGTTCCGGGTCAAGGTGTTCATATTCGATATGGCTGTATATCATCGCTTTGAGCAGGTTCAGCCAGTTGGAATTGATGGATTGAAGCTCATAATCTTCTGTGGGATCCTTTCCGCCGTAGTTAAAGCCATGGAGGGCATTGCCCAGCCTGATCCACTGGCTGGAAACCGGGTCAAGAACAGCAATCCGTGTTGTTGTTTCGGTATTTGTTACCCAAGCGCCCAGGCGTCCCACGTAATCCCCCAACTGGCGGTAATATTTCCAGTATGGGTTTTGCAGGAACTGAGAAGGAGGCGCATCATGTTTGGTAATGCCGTCAATGGTATAGTAGTAGGCATGGAAATTATACAGGTTCACCCCAAAAATCGCCAGCTTGTCCAGCATCCATTTTGCATCCTGTATGGTCATAGACCAGCCGACAGAATGGAAGCTTTCAATCATGGCATAGTCAACGTCATTCTGACGTTTCCAACTGCTAACTTGTTTGGCGTTGGAACGGTAGGAGCGGAAATCTTTTTCCAGCATCCAGTCAAGGGGCTTGCCCAGCTTTTCATGGGCGCAGTCGCCGCCGGGAACTGTACTGAATTTTTGGGTCGTGCCCCGCATGGATGGAACTTCGGTACAGTACAGCAGATGGTTTTTCCCGCACCATTCCGATATTTGCTCATGATAGGAACTGCGGAATATCTGGGAAGCCAATTCATAAAAATCATATCGGATTTTTATGGCGTTGGGATAATCAGTACAATAAATCGCTGCAAGACATTCCCGGATATCATACCCATATTTTTCCTGGAATGGTTTGGGGAACTGGTTCGACCAGGGGATACGGCTTAAAAATCCCGTTTCGTCTGAGAACATCCCCTTTACGATTGTCCCAAAATACTGTCCAATCGCTTTCCGGTATCCCTCATGGGTTGTTTCCAGGAAAGTTTTAACTGCTTCGCGGTTGCAGGGGTCTAGGAAGGTTCCATAATATTTAAAGTCTTCCAAAACCTTTTGCTGGAAAACCATGATTTTATATTCCCCTTCTGGGACTTCCCAGGTTAAAACCTTTTTCGGCCCATAAGAGAAATAACGTTTTTCATTATAAGCTGTCAGCCCGGTTTTCTGATAGATCTGCTCTGTCTGTATAATGCCAATATTCCCTTTTAAGTCAATTGCTTTTTCCCATAAAGTTACGCCGTCCTTGACTGGGACAGCTTTGGCATAAACCACTTCCGCCCAATACAGTTCCTTTTCAATCTTTTCCCCGTCTTTGGCCTGGAAGATGGTTGAAACAAGATAGGTCTGGACTGCTTCGGGGTGCTGAAGGGTGACTTCGCCGCCGCTCATGCCGCTGGGGTAAGGATATTCGTCATAGAGCCAGACTTCAAGCCCTTCCTCTTTCGCGGCTTCTACGGCTAATTTACAGGCATCGAACCATTGATCGGATAGATATGGTACGGTCAACCCCTGACGGGCGCAGAGGAAAAAGCCTCCAAGCCCTTTATCCTTCATTTCATGAATCTGGTGGCGGATTTCAGAGGGGTTCATATCCCCATTCCAAAACCAAAACGGCTTGATCCGGTAAAATTTTCCGGGATTCTGGAAATCCTTGAGCATGAAAAACACTCCTTAAATTAATGATATATTAGAGATTCTAAACAGGCTCTAAGGGCGGCGTCTGGGAAGCTCCAAATGATGATAGTTGGAGATGTCCACCTTTTCAGAGGGAAACGCCCATGAAAACCCTGCTTCAGAAGGGGAGCACTTTTTTTCAAAGCAGTCCCACATTTGGGTATAAAGGTCTTTTACAAAGGTTCCCTCTCCGCCGTTGGTGTCGCTTTTGCGGTAGAGTAAATCTTTAGGGAAATTATGTACTTGAACACGGTCAAACAAAGCGTCACAAACAGTCAAGTGTGGGACAACGGTTTCCACGGTACATGGAATAGCAAGCTTTTTCTGACGATTTGTCAGCATAAAGTACAGCTTTTCATCATAACCGGCGGTTGTATCATCTGGTTTGCCGTAATCAATCACTCTTCCATCATGGAAACGCGCCTGGATACAGGGTTTATCTGCATTAGCGTCATAAGTAATAACAGCTTTTTCCAGTTCGTAGCGGAGGATTGGGAAGCGGTTGTAATCGCTACAATGGCTGGTGACATACTGGAAACGGCAGCCGTCTGAAAATTCCCCGTTTATAAAACAGGTATCAAATGTTTCGATTGGGTTTGCACGATATAGGGAAGCTTCAATCCATTCTGGTATGGCTGAGGATGCAATATCCTTCCCAAGCATAAAGAAAATATTATGCAGGAAATGGGCGGTTGCATTTGTCGCTATGGAATCTAAAATCAAATCTCCGGCGGCGTCATAAAGTTTTCCCGCCCAGTTGTTGCGCGCATAGTACCGGTCATAACGGGTATAAATAGTAAAATTCTGGAATAATACAGGCTTTCCGAAAACCCCATCTATAATATCCCTTTTTAGCTTCAACAGGGCTGGTGAAAAAGACCACTGGAACCCTACCGCCAGGTTTTTCCCTGTGCGCTGGATGGCCTCCCTGATTTCAGGAATTTCATCTATATCAGTTACAAGGGGCTTTTCACATAAAACATCGCTTCCATGTTCCATGGCTGTAATGGATTGCTGTTTATGAAATTTAATCGGTGTTGATATCAAGGCCAGGTCTGCCGTATGGCGTTGATAGAATTCCTCTAAAGTATCATAAAGGGGAATTTTCATATCAACGAGGCGCTGGTATTTTGGCGCCTTTTGTACATATGGGTCTACAACAGCTTTTAATTCAAATATGCCTGGATCAGCCTGATCTAAAAGCATTTCTAAATAATGGTTTGCAAATCCTGCTGATCCTACCATAACTACTTTTGTTTTTGATTCCATATTATCACTCTCCCGGTTGGGTTCTTAGAGCCTGTTTAGGATCTCAACGTGTGCGGATTAGCGAGCGGATTTTTTGCCCAGCAAGGCAAAGAATCCGTGCACAGCAGAGCTGTGCGCAATCCTGACGGATTGCAAGGATTTTTAACGCAGTCTGGGCGGAAAATACGCCGCTAAGACGTGCGCGGGGAGATTCTAAACAGGCTCTTAATGTTCAGCGCCGCCAGTTCATTATACTGATACTTTAATTATAGCAGGTTATCCGAAAAATGGAATGACACGCTTTGGAAAATCTTGTGCAGATTTTATAATATTTCTCACAAAGTTTGATCGCCACCCCAAAAATAAAAAGGTTTGATACGTCCGAAAAGGAAGTTTCAAACCTTTTTTCTGTTATTTTTTATTTCGCTGTTTTTTAGAACCTGTATTCATAACCGAGGGATGCTGGATGGGCGGGGATTTTCCTGCCAGACAAGGAGGTTGTGAATACAGGTTCCTAATGGTCTTCCGGCTCCAGGCTCTGGATTTTTCGGTCAGAACCATCTTTTAAAAGGTCATGGAGGCGGTTCTCATCCCCATTTGCCAGCGCATCCCGATATTCGCCCAGATGCAGGATAATATTATTAATTTCATCTAAAAGAGGTTTTCGGTTCATCAGGAACAGCTCTGTCCACATATCCGCATTAAGCCGGGCGACACGGGTCATATCCTGGAAGCTCCCTCCGGTAAATCCTCCATGCCGTTCCAGCATAGGGGTTTTTACATAAGCATTGGCTACAACATGTGCCATCTGCGAGGTAAAGGCAATAATACGGTCGTGTTCCTCCGGCTCAGTGACTACAATGCGCCCAAATCCCAGCCCGTCTGCCAGATGTTTCACCAAATCTACATCTTTCTGCTGGCTATGCGCAGTAGGCGTTAAAACAATGCTTGCGCCGTCATATAAAGTGGGGAGGGAATAGTCATAGCCGGAAAATTCCCGTCCTGCCATGGGATGGGTTCCCAGAAAGCGGACATTATGGGGAAGCAGCGCTTTTTCTGCGGCTTGGACTATCCCGGCTTTGACGCCGCACACATCTAAAACCAAGCTTCCCGGCGCAAACTCTTGAGCCCTTGCTTCAATATAATCTATGGTTGCTCTGGGATGAAAACACACAATATATACATCAGATATGGGCAGCCTTTCCCCTAAAGAAAATCCCTTGTCGATGGCTTTGTCTCGAAGGGCGGCTTCCAGAACCGCAGGATTCCGGTTGACCCCATAACAGGTATAAGAGGTTTTGGTTTTAATTGCTTTGCACAGGGAACCCCCAATTAGCCCCATCCCAATAATGGTAATCGTCATATACTGTCGCTCCTTCGCTGATTGTCTTTTCGTTTTATGAGTGGTTCTTATATGGTATACCATGTTTTAACGCTTTTGTCAATAAAAGCGCTAAAATAACAATGGGTTTGATTGTAGGATTACAATAGAAGTATTACAGAAGGAAAAATAAATAGCGGAGACGC
>CAOJXI010000087.1 GCA_948465665.1 uncultured Clostridia bacterium
AGGTACGCCATCATGGCAAACCGTTGGTTTGCTGGATGGCTGCAAGAGGAAATTTAAAGCTCTGTCCAACTCTGGCGGGCTGAGTTCAGCAGAGCTGAACTGGCGACCAGGGGGCTTTTTAGGAAAGCCCCCTGGATCCGAAACCTTTTTAATCCGCCTTAGCTTGTACTCGTCTTAACTTACTCCCGCAAATTTGCCTTATCAAACCCGCTTAAACTAAAATCTCCGAAAAAGGATGGCTGAAAAATGACTGCAATACATGATAGAATCTCCTTCCATAATGTAGACCATCTGGAAAAGAAAGGGGAAGTCCCTGGTTTACTCCTGCAAAGGTTTCCCGAAAACGTCCGCTTGTCCTTAGGACAAGGTGATCATGAAAGGGGCCGTTTTTTCGCCCAGGTTTCCACCGGTTGTGAAATCCGGTTTGTAACGGATGCGTATTTTTACAGGCTGTCCCTTTCATCTTACCTGGAGGATACTCATGTAATGGTTTTCTGCGGAGACTATCTCCATTCAGTCCACCAAATCCCCGCCGGCAAAATTACCACATTACATATTGAAATCCCGCCATCCCTGTTCCAGAGCGAACCTTGGGTAAGGGAAGGAGGGCGTTTTGACTGCCATGTATGGCGTATCCTGTTCCATAAACAGTCCTGCGGGATTTTCTGCGGATTGGATACCTTTGGGCATGATGTCCGCCCGCCGGAACCCCAGGAAGTCCCGCAGAAGAAATGGCTTGCCTATGGTTCTTCAATTACCTTTGGCGGTGATGTGCATCTTGCGTCTAATGCGTATGTCCTCCAAGCAGCCAGAAGACTGAAAGCAGACGTTTACAACAAAGCGGTAGCAGGAAGCTGCTTCTGTGACAGTGCAATGATAGATTACCTTGCTTCCCTGCATGGCTGGGATGTTGTCACCCTGGAGCTGGGAATCAATATGCTTAACCGCTTTACTGTAGAGGAGTTTGAAACCCGGTGCCGCGCGCTTTCCCAGGCACTTTTGAAAGCCAATCCGGGAAAACCCGTGGTACTGATTACCGCCTATCCTGCACACGCCCTTTTTAACGGACAGGAAAGCAGCCGCCGGAAATATCTGGATTTTGAGGCTGTCCTGAAAAAAATCAGGCAGGAGGATACTTCCGGCTGCCTGCATTTAATCGAAGGGAAAGAAATTTTAAAGGACGTTCAAGGGCTTACAGCGGATATGACACATCCCTCTGACGATGGGCATATCATGATGGGGCAGCGGCTGGCTGAGAACCTTGAAAAAATTCTGTGGAAATAACAGAATATATGCAGTAAAATCCAGTTTTCTCATCACTTATATGATGGAGACGGAAACAGGGATTTCCCCAAGGGCTTCTCTGGGGGTGAGGATGTTCAGGGCCTGGGGCAGTACGGAAATTTCCACCTGGGAGGGAGCGCCTCCGAATTCCCCGTCCAGCGTCCAGGGCGCCAGGTCTGGGGACTGGATTTGGAAGCGGGTGCTTTTGGTTCGGAAAATTAATTCCTGGCTGTCTTCTTCCCGTTTCAGAAGCGCATTAATTACAAACTGCATTTGGGCGATGCTCTCCGGCTGCCGGATCAGCAGCAGCTCAAACAAACCGTCATTTAAGGCTACCTCCTGTCCTGCAAGTTTCTGGAAGCCTCCCACAGAAGTTGAATTTCCAATCATTCCAAAAACAAAGTCCCCTTCTATTTCCCCGCCGTCATATTGTACCGCCATATGATAGGGATGAATGGAAGGGAGCTGCCGCAATCCCTCCAGCAGATATGCAGGACGGCCTAAAACGTTTTTATACTGTTGGGGCGTTTGGTAGGCTACATTGGTAAAGGCTCCAAACGCGGCGATATATGTGAAATACTTCCCTCCAAAACTGCCTACATCACAGGAAACCGGCGTCCCGCTTACAATGGTTTGTGCGGCTTTCTTCATGTCCTTGGGAATTTTTAGGCTGGTGGCAAAATCATTGACCGTGCCTGCTGGAATATAGCCAAATAATTGGGGCTTCCCGCCCTGCATTAAGCCGGAAACAGCTTCGTTTAAGGTTCCATCCCCGCCGGATGTGGCAATAATATCATAATTTCCCGCGTTCTCAGCAATAATTTCCGTTGCTTCCAGCGCCTTCTGGGTCGGGTAGACAGTCGGAAGGTATCCGCCCTTTACAAATATATCCAGGAGTTCATAGATACGCGGCTGGATTTCTGCTTTCCCGGAATTGGGATTGAATACAAAAAGCATTTTTTTCAGTTTCATTTAAAACACCTCTCTGTATTTGGAGTATATATCTTTATTATAGCCTATTTTTTCCAAAGCGGCAACCTTGCGTTTTGAAAGAAACAAATTGGGAATTGGAGAACACCTGATATGGAAAACCAAAAAGTGTATTCAATAAAATTATCAAAAATTTATCCCCTGCTTGTTTCTAAAGCAGAAAAGAAAAACCGTACTAAAAAGGAAGTCGATGAAATTATCTTTTGGCTGACCGGGTATGATGAAGCCGGTTTGGAAAGACAGCTTTCTAATGATGTTGATTATGGAACCTTTTTCCGAGAAGCGCCATGTTTCAATCCAAACTGCATATTGATTAAAGGGACAATCTGCGGATGCCGCGTTGAGGAAATCAAAGAGCCTTTGATGCAGAAAATCAGATATTTAGATAAACTGATTGACGAATTGGCCAAAGGGAAGCCAATGGAAAAGATATTACGAATATAGCACATGAAACCAGAAAGGATTAAACTGCCGACATTGATAGAAATGAGGGTTGAATGATGAAAAAAAATCTGAACGCATGGAAGCGGACGATTTCCTCTATTGCAGCGGTTGCTGTTGTAATGAGCCTTGGCGGGCCGATGCTGCCTGTTTATGGCGTGGAGTATCCCACAGCTCCGCCAACTTCCCAAGGGGAAGCACAACCGGAAACAGGGACAAACACGCAGACAACAGATTGGGAGAAAACTGCTTTAGATGCTATAGGGACAGCTGCCGGCAAGGATGCGGTGGAAAAAATTTATAACCATCTGCGGACGCTGACGGATCATAAGGATGCCCAATCATTTCAGACATTGGCTGCTAAAGTTGATAGTAAACTGGAGTGTAAAACCATCAGCGGGACGCTTTCCAGCGCAGACCATAAATGGAATGTTGTAAAGCTGGATAATGCCTGGTATGCGGTGGATGTGGAAAAAGACGTTTTGCTGGCTGGTTCTAAGACCGCGCTGGCTGGCAACAAAACGTTTGGAAGCGCTTACGTATCCTCTGAAGCAGAGCCTAAAACAGTTTTAAGCGAGGACAGCTATAAGATAACAATTACAATTACTCCTGCTGCTGGTACTAAGGTATATGGAGATAGCGACCCTGTTTTTACCTATAGTGCCAGCGATAAAACTATCACTCTGGGAGGCAATATTTCCAGAACATCAGGAGATGATGTGGGGGAATATGCCTATACTCTGGGAGATTTGAAAGTTAGTGATGCCAATAAAGCCGGGCAGTATAAACTCGTTTTGGCTGCCAACGCGCCTAAATTTAAGGTGACTGCAAGACCGCTGACCATTAAAGAAATTATTTTACAGGGAGATTCTAAGACAGCCAATGGAGACGCGAATGTTCCCTTTTCCCAGATTGCTTTAGATAATGTTGTAAATCAGGATGACGTTTCAGTTGATTTGACGAAAATTACAGCAGTTGTTTCTTCTGCGGATGCAGGCGTTTATAAAGATATTACTGTTTCAGGCATTACGCTCCAGGGAGCAAAAGCCAAAAACTATTCCATAGAATCAACTGCCAAAGTTGAGAAAACATTTGAAATCAAGTCACCAGAACCCCCGGCAGTAGAAAACAACGAGGGGGAGAAAGACGGAACAGCGACCCCTCCAGAAAACAGCGGCTCTGAAACAACAGATTCCAATGGAACAGGCACAAGCCAGACTCCTTCTGACAGCAATACCACAAGTACAACAACTTCATCAGATGAAACAGGCAGTGGAAAAGAACCGTCGGATAATTCCCAGTCAGGAATAGACGGAGAAAATTCAAATACAACCACGCCTTCCACAAGTGACAGCAATACTTCAAATCCATCTGATGGAACTAATAACGAGAACCCTCCGCCTTCTGGGGATCAGCCAGCAGACGGGAAAACAGTTGTAACCATTACAGCGGATTCACTTGAAAAAATTTATGGCGAAGATGACCCGGAACCTAAATTTTCTCCCAGTATAGAAATTGAACTGACAGGCACGCTTTCCCGCGAACCTGGTACAGATGCAGGAACATATAAATATACTTTGGGAACCCTTGCCCCTGTGAGCCAGGATTATAAATTGGAACTTGCAGGCAATAATGCCGCTTTGACGATTAAGCCCCAGCAAGTTACAGTTGCTGTACCCAACCAGTTTAAATATGTAAACGAAACAGAAAAACCAATAGAGTATGTTTTAAGCAAAGAAATGCCTGTAACCGGTGCTGTCCAGAGGACAGCAGGGGAAGCAGTCGGAAAATACCCCTATTCTATCGGCACCCTTGCGCCTGCAAATGAAACCGATAGGAAAAATTACACCTTTGTTTTAGCGGAAAACGTGGGGGTTTTTGAAATCCTACCGACAGGTTCAGCAATGCCCAGCCAGAAAACCCAGGTTTTTGTTACGCCGGATTCCAAAGAAAAAGTTTTTGGTCAACCTGACCCGGAACCTACTTATAAATTGAGCCAGGCAATCGCCGTAGAGGGCAAATTAACCCGTAAATCCGGCGAAGATGCTGGTACTTATGCCTATACCCTCGACGGGCTGAAACCAGCTTCTGATTTGTTTGAATTGGTTTTAGCTGAAAGCCAGAATCCCGCTTCCCTTACCATCCTTCCTAAGACAGTTCAGGTGTCTTTCCAGTCCCAAACCAAAATATACGGCGATAAAGATCCTGCTCCTTCGTACACATTAGAGGAAAAAGTTGATGTGAAGGGAACCCCGTCAAGGGAAGCCGGGGAAAATGTCGATAACGGCCATCCTTATGCCTACACTTTAGGGACACTGGCGGCAGTATCACGTAACTACAAACTGGCTGCTGCTGACAATGGGGCCGCCCTCACGATTATGCCCCGTACAGTTGATATTTTGTTCCGCCGTCCTGCTTCCAATGATGTGGAATTTAATTATTCCAGCGGAATGGCATTCGTCGAATACGACGGCAAAGCCAAAGCAGTTGATGCTTTCTATCAGACTGCCCGCGGAGAGGAAAGCCGCGTTTCTATCCTCTATAACGGCAGCTCTGACGCGCCCAAGGAACAGGGGACTTATGACCTTTCTGTTTCCATAGAAGACCCCAACTACCTTATTTCTGACAAGGCGCTGTCAATTACCCAAATGATGATCAGGCGCAAAACTTTTTCTGCTATGGATGTTTCCCGTACACTGTCCAAAGACGATACATCCCGCAAATTTGTCCCACTGACCCAGTTCGGCGTACCGGCTAACGCCTTCCAATATGTGTATGTTTACAATATGGAAGGAGACTATATTTTCAACAATACGCCGGAAATTCAAAACGGAAATCTGTATTACCAGATTCGTTCCGACTTGTCCGTTGACATGGAGAGCAGCATTATCCTTAGGCTTTTAGATAATCCCTCTTATGGGTTCAATGAATTCCGCCTTAAAATTACAATAGGGGAACAGGGCTTTGAAATTACTGTCCAGAATCCCCCTTCTAAAGTAACTTTAGGCAGCGATATCGCCCTTTCTGCCAGTTTTAAACTTGTTACCAAATATGATGGCGGCAATACTGTCACCGAAACCATTACCCGTGATATGCTCTCCGGTTACGATAAAGCCGCCACAGGCAATGACAGCATTGGCAAAAAGACGGTTACTGTCACCAGTAAAAGACATTCCGGCACAGCCAATTTTGTTATCAATGTGGAAGACCGCATTACCGGGCTGGAAGTAGGCTCTCCTGATCAGACCTACTATGATACCGGGGACAGCCGGCTGGATTTGTCCGGCGGCTGGGTTGCCATGAAAATGCAGAGCGGGATTCCACAATCCCGAAAATCCCTTACCATGTCCATGCTGAATGTTACCAACAGCATTTTGAACAAAGCGGGCAGTTATCCGGTCAAGGTCAGCTATAACGGGTACAGCCTTGCTAGGGCTTTTACCATTGAAGTGGAGCGCAGCGGCATTAACTGGTCTGACGGCGACTGGTATCCGGTTGACAGTGATCCCAATTCCGGGGATTTCGGACTTTCCCTGAGTACGTCCAGTTTGGAGGGCTCCCATGACAAGAGCGATATCCGTTTAATTGTGGGGGATGTTTCCGGCAGCGACTACAACACGCTTGAAGACTACATGGATGACCGCAGCGTCGATGACTACGAACTGATGGATTTGAGCCTTTATGACGACTATACCGGAGAACAGCTTACCATTAAAAGCGGTAAATCTGTTATCATTTATATCCCATATCCGTCTGGGACTTCTTCCAGCCGCCATGCCTTTACCGTTTACCATCTTGTCAATGGCAGGGTACGCACTGAGGCGGTCAGCGCCCAAAGCAGCCATTTGAAACTTACTGTCAATTCATTAAGCCCCTTTGCAGTTGCCTGGAAACGCAAGAGCACCAGTTCCGGTGGTTCCTCCGGCGGAAGTTCCGGTGGTGGGAATCTTTCCGATGCACTCCAGCACCAGCGCGAAATGGATGAATTTTGGGATGACGTTGCCGATACCCTGGAAGACACCAATTCCGGCAGGACTGTCCTTGTAGATGCGGGCGATTATGACTATTTCCCAACCCGTGTCTTTAATTCCATCAGGAACCGCGACATTACTTTAAAGATTCAGAATGACAACACAAAAACCATTGTATTGAATGGGAAAAACCTTCCAAAGACCAGTTCCTTGAAAACGAGCTATACTATGTCCGAACTGTACAAAGCAGTTCAGGGGCTTTCCTCCAGTTCTTCCTCCAACTCTAATTCTTCCGGGACGTTTTCCGGGTCGCTGGAAGAATTATGGAGCGACGTTGTAAAATCCCTGAAATCTTACCAGGAAGGCACTACCATTACCATTAACGCCAAAGACAACGAAGCGCTTCCCAAAACAGTCCTGGATGCTATCCGCGGACGGAATATTACCATGAAGCTGAAAAGCGATGATTACCCCCAGATGACCTTTAACGGACTGGAAATGCCTGTGGATTTGGGCAGTAAAAAGCAGTACACCCTCAATGAACTGTACAACTCAACGGTTCCGGCTTCCATCAGCGACCTGGAAAGCTTGTGGAGCGATGTTGTAGAAAACCTGAAATCCTATAAGTCCGGCGCACGTGTTACGATTAATGCCGGAAATAATACCTTTATTCCTGAAACCCTGCTTGACGCTATCCGGGGCCGCAATGTCACGATAGACATAAAAAGCGATTATACCTCTGAAATGATCACCCTGAACGGTTCTTCTATGCCTAAGAACCTGAGCGGGGAAAGATACTATACCATTTCACAAATTGCAAACCGGGCAAAATCCGGCGGCACCATTATCACTATTCCCAATACCGGGAATCCGGCTGGAGGGAATACCAACAACATAACCAACAGTAATAATGCTGGCGGGACTGCCAGCAGGCCGGTTTCCAGCGCTGTACTGCCCCAGGGAAGCGGCGGGCAGCAGAATTCATCCTCCCAGTCTTCAGCGGTTTCTTCCCCTTCCGGGATAGGGGGTATTTCCTCTGGTTCTTCCCAAAGTTCCTCTAAAATTGTTGCCCCTCCATCTGTCAATATCAATCCTCCCCTTGAAGGCGGCGATAAAGACACAGTTCCATCCATTGAGGGGTCAGAACAGACAGAAAGCGTTCTGCCAAAAGTGATTATAGGCATTATGATTTTTGCCATTTTACTTGTAATAGGAATTCTTGCGTTCCTGCTTAGCGGAAAACGTCCGCGTCAAAAGATAAAATAAAAAATCATTTCCTGTCAACTTTTGTATAAGCCTTTTTAAGCTGGCCGGCATTTTTGCCGACCAGCTTAAATTTTTGTTTTTTTATTATCTTTTCCTATTGACATTTGCACAGAAATTTAGTATAGTATGTAAAGAAGTAGTTGTGGAAGGGATTCTTTCGTGCATAGATGAAAACTCCAAACATAAAAGAAACGCAGTCCATTAACAAAGAGAATACTTCTATATCTGGTTCAATGCCTAATGTGTCGGATTTGATAGCGGATTACAAACCGTTAGTTTATGCGATTGCTTCCCAGTACTATGGGATGGAATTTGATGATTTGGTACAGGAAGGTATGTTGAGCCTATTAAATGCTGCAAAGTGTTTTGATCCTTCTCAGGGCAGTTCTTTTGGTTCTTTTGCCGCCTTATGTATTCATCGCAGGCTGGCGGCGGCTGTTGCAAAACAGCAGGGAAAACGGAGGGAAGAAATTTCTATTTCACAGCTTTCCCCAGAAGAAGAAAAAATATTTGCAAGGCTTACCGAATTAGGCGGGGACATTGCAAACAGCCCTGAAAATCTCTTTATCCAGCAAGAGGACAATGCTGCCTGGCGGAAAAAATTGGACGCTCTCCTTTCTGAAAAAGAAATGCAGATTGTTCAGCTTTATCTTGAAGGCTGCTCCTATCAAAAGATTGCCGATGAATTGAAAACCTCTGTAAAATCTGTAGATAATGGCTTACAACGCATTAAACGCAAATTGAGGAATTCTATACAGCGGGAAAAGGATTTTTGATTCAGGGTCTCCTCTCCAACTTTTGTTTACCAGCCCTTTGGCTGAGTATATGCCCGTTAGCTTTAAGGCAGAGTTTCCATTGTGAGTAGTCTCAATGCAGCGCTTTCCAAGAAACCTAAGGGCAAATTTAAAATCAAAGCGAGGTAATTACCAATGTACACTGACAAGACTTTGAAATGCAAAGAGTGCGGCAATGAGTTCATTTTCTCTGCTGGCGAGCAGGAATTCTATGCTCAGAGAGGTTTTGTAAACGAACCCCAGAGATGTAAGGCTTGCCGTGATGCCCGCAAAAATGCGAACGGTACCGCTCGTGAGATGTTTACCGCTATCTGCGCCGAATGTGGCAAAGAAGCTAGGGTTCCTTTTAAACCCTCTGGTGATCGTCCCGTTTATTGCAGCGAGTGCTTCGCAAAGAGAAATAACGGCGGCAACGAATAATTTGCATGGAACGCCCTGGCAAAAGCCAGGGCGTTTTTTTGCGGGAAGTATACGACGCGGGGTATAGCCTAAGATAGGAACAAGCTAGGGCGGATTAAAAAGGTTTGGGGTCAAGGGGCCTTTCCTAAAAAGGCCCCTGTCGGGTCCAGGGCAGACAGCCCTGGTCGCCCTCCGCAGAGGGCGAAATCCCCCAGCAGGCTTAAAGCCAAGGGTAAACCTTACCTAAGAGACTGATAACCAACCGCTTCGTCAGTCTTTTAATAAAAAGCCCGCTGGAATTGCTGCGAGGGTGGTATCAGATTGGGATTGGAACCAGCTTCGTTGGGGCAGCCCCATTATGGCGGGCTTCTTCCTCTTCGTCCAACTCCGCAAAGTTGGACAAAACCTCCAAGTTTCCTCTTGCAGCCATCCAGCAAACCAACGGTTT
>CAOJXI010000088.1 GCA_948465665.1 uncultured Clostridia bacterium
AAGGAACTTTTTAGGAAAGTTCCTCTGGACTCTTCAAACCTTTTTAATCCGCCCCGGCTTGTACTCATCTTAGCTTTCTCCCGCAAATTAACTTTACCAAACCCACTCTGTATTAATGGGAATATTTAATATCTGCCAGCTTATTAATCTCGTCAAACCTCCAACATTGCAGGATATGGTCGTTTATCAACCCGCACGCCTGCAAATGGGAATAGATAGTAACAGGGCCTACAAACTGGAACCCGCGAGCTTTTAAATCCCGGCTGATTTCCTCTGATAAGCTGTTTTTATCGCAAACCTCCCCTGCCATGTGGCTGCAATAAATAATTGTCCGCCCGTTGGTATATCTCCAAAGGTATTCGTTGAAGCTTCCAAATTTCTCTATAATCTCTAAATACCGCTGTGCATTATTAATAACAGCTTCTATTTTCCGCCGGGAACGTATCATTCCTTCAGTACCCAATATTTCCTGTATTTTTTCCTGACCATATCCGGCTATTTTCTTATAGTCAAACCCATCGAAACATTTTCGGAAAATCTCCCGTTTTTTCAGCATCATCAGCCAATTCAATCCGCACTGCATATTTTCCATCATAAGGTGTTCATATAACTTCTGATCGTTGTGTTCCGGCACGCCCCATTCCTCATCGTGGTATTTCCGGTATATTTCATCCTTTTCGCACCAGCCGCATCTTATCTTTTCATCCATCTGCCCTATCCCCTTTTTACTAAAGTAACTGTTGTTTTTCATTATAACATATAAAGGTCTGGATGCACAATACCTTTTATATCCATTAATGTATTCAAACTTTTTCGGCAAATTAATTCTCAAATAGAGATTATTTCTATTGACATTCTCAAATTATATGATAAAATAAGAACAAACGTTTATCAAGAAAGGAGCATTACAATGTCATTAGAAGGAACCATTTATCTGGAAGCAGAGGAGGGCCAGCTATCTTTAAAACAGGGAGGATTTCTTACAGAAGGGACTGCTGGCTACTGGCAGATACAGTTTTCTTTTTTTGGCAGGGCATGGAACGGCCTGTCAAAGACTGCCGTCATTACCTGGAACCAGAATGGAGAACCCAAATCACAGCATTTCCTTCTAAACCATTCGGATAATTTTATTATTCCGGCAGGACTGTTAGCAGAACCGGGGGCGGTTTACATCGGTGTTTTTGGGATTGGCGGCAAAACAATTCGTCTGTCAACGAATTTTGTCCGGTTGGATGTAAGGCCCGGGAGCTGGGCTGGACAGCAGCCGCCGGAACCTTTGCCCGACATTTACCAGCAGATTATTGCCCGGCTCCAGGAGGTTACGGCAGAAGCCCAAACCGTTCTGTTACAGGCAGAAGCTTTAGCACAGGCGGCAAATTCCCGGATTGACCAGGCTTTGACAGCTGCCCCTGTGCCAAACCTTTCCGAACTTGCCGATCTCCGGCTTGGCACAGACGGGACGCGCTATGGTGCCGCAGGTGAAGCCGTCCGCAAACAGCTAACCCTTTTAAACGAGGACAAGCTGGATAAAAACGCAGCAGGTTCTATTAGTTATGGGATGTTATCCCAGGAGGTAAGGGAAATTTTAACCAGCGGAAATGCTGCTGTTGTAGGTAAAGAGGCTGTTTTAGCGGAAAATCTGGCAGATAAGGCCGTCACCCCTGAAAAAACGACCTTCTTCCGCAAAACCCGTGGAGCAGTAGACCCTTCCAAAAACCTTTTCAATGGGGACTATTTACGCATTTATATGACTGGGACAACCGGAAAACTGGCACTTTCCCAAAACGACAAAGGCAAACTGGCCGTTTTGGAAATCCAGCCTAATACTTCCTATTCCATTACTGTCAACATCCACACTACCCTGAAAGTGGGTTCATCTTCCAGGCTGCTTTCAGCAGGAGATGCGATTGACGGCGGCATCAATATTTCTATGGGTACGGACGCTTACCAGACTGTCCGTACTACAGGCCCTAATGACCGATACCTCTATGTTTCCGTTACAAACCCCGCCACCGATAATCTGGACGACAGCGAGGTTTACTTAAAGGTTATTGCGTCAGACAAGGCTGTTCTTCCAGAAGAAAATGAAATATACAACGCTGTCCGGTACACCCCTAATGGAATTGATGTTTACAGCCGCGGGCAGGTAGACAATATGTTTAATACTGCTTTGGACTCACAATCTTTGAAGGTTCGGAAAAGGGGGCAGGATTTCTACATCTACCTCCCCTGCTCGAAAAACGGGGTTTTCCTCCGATATGCCTACCGCCGGGTGGATTCCGACAAAATTAACATGCACCAATGGCGCATACTGACTACCGATTTCGTAAACCAACAGGACAATGTACTGTTTTCCCTTGACACCCAGACGGAATGGGAAGGCGCTGTTCTTGAGGTGGATGCCCCGGATTTTATCGGCGGGTACCATGGGAACGAAATCAACCAGAAATTTTCACTCTTTTTAGACGGCAGGCCCCTTTCTGTTGACAGTGCGGACTTTTTCCTTACGGGGCGGGAGGTTAGAATTTTCAGCCAGTCCCTTTTGAACCGTTCCGGGGATTTAAATACTCCCCTTTTCCTTCGCTGGAAAGCACAGGTTTGGAACGCTGTTGACAGAACCTTTATAAACGAAAACCGCTGGAAGGCTTTACAACAGGTTGAGATCAGCCAGGCAAAACTTTGTATGGTTTCTTGCAGGTATCAAGACCCTTACGGGAATCCCCTTGCTCAATATGCGCGGAAAAATGACGACTTTTCCTACATCGGGCTTGGACAGCCCTTTTCTGGGTTCGGAGGGAAGGATATTTCAAGATTCGATATCTGGGGAAAAAATAACGACGGCGCGGTTTCTTTGGCAATCGAGCAGATACAGACAGAACAGTATGCCAATAGAAGCCAGTTTTTAAGCGATTTTAGGGAACAGAAAAGATGTAAGGTTTATTTTGACGTTACAGGAAGATATACAATGCAGCAGGATGAAACGCTTACCTCTAGGGCAAAAATCCAGGTTGATTTTGCACCAGTTTTAACGTAAGTTTGATAAAGCAAATTTGCGGGAGAAAAGCTAAGATGAGTACAAGCTAAGGCGGATTAAAAAGGTTTCGGGTCCAGGGGGCTTTCCTAAAAAGCCCCCTGGTCGCGCCCGCAGGCGCGAAATACCCCAGCAAGCTTAACCCTTACCTTAAGAGGCAGATACCTAAGTTTTATGGGAATCCCGCCATTTTCTTTAGTGGGAGCGGCAGGCTGTAAATTTGGCTCTGCTTCCGTGGGAGCATATATGGCGGGATTCTTTCCTGAAAGTTTCCGCTTGCAGCCAGCGAACAGCCAACAGCTGCTGAGGATGGCGTCCCTAATGCCGAAAATCTTAAATTCGCTCTGAACTGTAAGGTTTTCGGTATTAGGGACGCCATCATCGCAAACCGTTGGTTTGCTGGATGGCTGAAAGCAAAAACTTGGAGGTCTTGTCCAACTCTGCGGAGTTGGACGAAGCGGAAGAAAGCCCGCTTAATGGGGCTGCCCGCCCTAAGCTGGTTCCAATCCCAATCTTATCCCACCCCCGAAGCAATTCCAGCGGGCTTTTGATTTTGAATACTGACGAAGCGGTTAGCTATCGTCTTTTAGGCAAGATTTCTGTTATCTTTAAGCGCGCTGTGGTATTTCGCGCCTGCGGGCGCGACCAGGGCTGTCTGCCCTGGACCCGACAAGAGCCTTTTTAGGAAAGGCCCCTTGACCCCAAACCTTTTTAATACGCCTTAGCTTGTACTTGTCTTAGCTTTCTCCCGCAAATGAGCTTTATCAAACCCACATTATTTTTAAATTTATGCTTGCAATCTTTCCATCATTGTGCTACAATCAACACTATAAACGCGATGATGGAGAGAGTACGAAGCAACGTTTACATTTCAGAGAGGGTATACAGCGGTTTACCGTGGCTGAAAGCATACCTATTGCGGACAGCTTCCGAAGTTCACTCCTGAGCGGTTCTGCTGAAGGCATTGGCTGAGTAGGCAGAAACGGAGACGCGCCGTTATCGTTGCGGGGAGTGTTGGCTCTCTTTTGTTGCACAAAACGGGTGGTATAGCGGAAGTTATAGCTTTCGTCCCAATGTGGGGACGAAAGCTTTTTGTTTTCCCAACCCTGTAATACAGCGCAGCTCTCCGTCAAGGATAAAAAGGAAAATGTATATGGAGGGATACACAATATGAAAGAAGCGTTAGAGTCCATTCGTTCAGCCGTCCGGCAGCAGTTGGAAAGCGTCAAAGATTTAAAAGAGCTGGATAATATCCGCGTCAAATACCTAGGTAAAAAAGGCGAACTGACTGCAATCCTCAAGCAGATGGGCAAACTGTCAGCAGAAGAACGCCCTGTCATTGGGCAGTTAGCCAATGAAGTCCGTTCAGATCTGGAACATTTTCTGGAAAACACCTCAGAAAAGATAAAATCCCAGCTCCAGGACGCAAAGCTGGCAGCGGAAACAATTGATGTAACTATGCCGGGCAGAACTGCCCCTATGGGGTATAAACACCCGTTGTCTATTGTATTGGACGAGGTAAAGGATATCTTTTTGGGGATGGGCTTCTCAGTAGTTACCGGCCCGGAAGTAGAAAAAGATTATTATAACTTTGAGGCTTTAAACCTTCCAAAAGACCATCCTGCCCGTGATACCCAGGATACGTTTTATATTTCAGATGATATCGTTTTACGTACTCAAACCTCTTCGGTTCAGGTGCGCGTAATGGAAAAACAGAAACCGCCAATCCGGGTCATTTCCCCTGGACGGGTCTATCGTTCGGACGCATTGGACGCAACCCATTCGCCGCTGTTCCATCAGGTCGAAGGGCTGGTTGTAGATAAAGGTGTTACTATGGCTGACCTGAAAGGTACCCTTGAAACCATGGTAAAGCGCCTTTACGGGGAAGATGCCCAAATCCGGCTGCGCCCCCATCACTTCCCATTTACTGAACCTTCCGCAGAAGTGGATGTAATGTGCTTTCACTGTCATGGGGAAGGCTGCCGGCTCTGCAAAGGGGAAGGCTGGATTGAACTCCTGGGCGCGGGGATGGTACATCCCTGGGTGCTTCAAAACTGCGGCATTGATCCAGAGGTATACAGCGGGTTTGCTTTCGGGGTAGGGTTGGACAGGCTCGCCATGCGCCGCTTTAATATTGATGATATCCGTTTGTTGCTTGATAATGATATGAGATTTTTACAGCAGTTTTAAGTTGATATAAAAGGAGGTATATTTCAATGATTTTATCTATGAGATGGCTTTCGGAATTTGTTGATTTGGAACCCCAAATGCCTATCCGGGATTTTACCGAGGCAATGACTATGACCGGTTCCAAAGTTGAAGGTTTTGAAATAGAAGGCAGCGAAATAAAGAATGTCGTGGTTGGTAAAGTTACCGCTATGGAACGTCACCCCGATTCGGATCATATGTTTATCTGTATGGTAGACGCTGGAGAGGAGGAACCCTTGCAGATAGTCACCGGCGCGCAGAATGTAACCGTTGGCTCCTGGGTTCCTGTTGCCAAGCACAAGTCAACCCTTCCCGGCGGCGTGGAAATCAAAAAAGGCAAGCTGAGAGGAGTCGCCAGCAACGGGATGCTGTGTTCCCTCAAAGAGCTCGGTTTGACCATCAATGACTTTCCCTATGCTATTGAAGACGGTATTTTCCTGCTGGAAGAAGAGGGGCTTTTCCCTGGGCAGGATATCCATGAAGCAATTGGTTTAAACGATACCTGCGTAGAGTTTGAAATTACCTCTAACCGCCCTGACTGTTTATCTGTCCTGGGGCTGGCGCGGGAAGCTTCGGCAACCTTTGGAAAACCTTTAAAACAGCCCCATCCCCAGGTAAAGGGTTCCGGCGGTTCCATTGGGGATTATTTGAAAGTTACTGTAAGCAACCCGGTTATCTGCCAAAGGTATATGGCGCGGGTAGTAAATAACGTTAAAATTGGCCCGTCCCCCAGATGGATGCGCGAAAGGCTCCGCGCCAGCGGGGTACGTCCCATTAACAATCTGGTGGACATCACAAACTATGTTATGCTGGAATACGGCCAGCCTATGCACGCCTTTGATTTGCGGTATGTAAAGGATAACCATATCCAAATACGCAATGCCGCCGAAGGAGAGGCTATCACTACCCTGGATGGAGTGGAACGGAAGCTGTCCACCGATATGCTGGTCATTGCCGACGGTGAAAAGCCAACTGCTGTTGCCGGCGTAATGGGCGGGGAATACAGCGGCATCCATGACGGAACCTCTACTGTAGTATTTGAATCCGCCTGTTTCCAGGGAGCATCTGTAAGGCTGACAGCCAAAAAACTGGGGATGCGTACAGAAGCTTCCTCCCGCTACGAAAAGGGGCTTGATCCCAACACCTGTTCCCTGGCTCTGGAAAGGGCCTGTGAACTGGTGGAAATACTGGGCGCGGGCGAGGTTGTAGATGGCGTAATCGACTGCAACAACGACAGCCGACAGCCAATCCGCCTGCCTTTGGACAGCGATAAAATCAACCATTTCCTTGGGATTGATATTTCTGCCGAACAGATGAAGGAAATTTTAAAGGGCTTGGAATTCACGATAGATGGCGACGATGTGATTGCTCCTTCTTTCCGGGGGGATATCCAGTACCGCGCCGACGTTGCGGAGGAAATCGCCCGTATCTATGGATATAACAACATCCCCACAACCAAACTGCGTGGGGCGGCTGAAGCTAAGATTACCCCTTATCAAGCCTTTGAAAAAAGAGTCAATACTGTTCTGCTTGCCCAGGGGTTAAGCGAGATTTCTACGTATTCCTTTATCAGCCCAAAATATTATGACAAAATACGGCTTCCGGCTGACAGCCCCCTCCGCCGTTCTGTCACCATTACCAACCCTCTTGGGGAAGATACCAGCGTTATGCGTACTACTACAATCCCATCCGTATTAGAAGTGCTTTCCCGCAACTTTAACAACCGCAATGAATCCGCCTGGATGTACGAGGTAGCCAACGAGTATATCCCCACAACCGACGGGGAACTCCCGGTAGAAAAACAGGCTGTTACTATTGGTATGTATGGGAACAAAGTGGACTTTTACCGTTTGAAAGGGATTGTGGAAACGCTGCTTGACGCGCTGAACATTACCAGCTGGGAAATCCGCCCGGAAAAGAACCTTCCCACATATCATCCAGGACGCTGCGGGGTTCTTTCCATAGATGGGGAGGATATTGGGGTAATTGCACAGGCACATCCCAAGGTTGCAGAAAATTACGGCATTAATACGGAAGTTTACCTTGCCGTTTTGGAAATGAATCCTATGTTTGCACACCGGGCAGCAGACAGGCAGTACCGCCCGTTACCGAAATTCCCGGCAATTACCCGCGATTTAGCCCTTTTGTGCGACGACGAACTTCCTGTTGTTGAAATTGAAAAGTGCATCCGCAAAGGATGCGGGAACCATTTGGAAAAAGTGGAATTGTTTGATGTATACCGCGGTTCACAGATTGAGGAAGGCAAAAAAAGCGTTGCTTATACTGTCACCCTGCGCAGTTCAGACCACACCCTGACTGACCAGGACGCGGACTCTGCAATGAACAAGTCCCTGAAAGCTTTAAATGAAATCGGCGTTGTCCTTCGGACGTAATGTTTCATATCCAGCAGGCGTTAAAAATGGCTGGCGGAAATACCGCCAGCCATTCCTAATTTATAAGTTTATTTCTTTTCAAGGGTTTTAGCAAAGCTGTCCTTTAAAGTGACAATCCGGTTAAATACGCCAGGATGCCTGCTGTCCGCGCAGAAATACCCCATGCGTACAAACTGGAATTTTTCCCCAGCGGGGACATCCTTTAAGGCTTCTTCCAGCTTGGCATTTTTCAGACAAGTAAGGGAATTAGGATTGAGGAAATCCTTATAAGTTTTTCCCTCCGGGATATCTGAAACATCCTCTAAAGTGAACAGGTTTTCATAAAGCCTGACTTCAGCATCTACCGCATGGGCAGCAGATACCCAGTGGATGGTTCCGCGTACCTTCCTGCCATCTGCCGGCATACCGTTTTTGGTCTCCAGGTCGCAGATACAATGCAGTTCCACAGGCTCGCCGTTTTCATCTGTCATTACTTCGTCGCACCGGATAAGATATGCACCCATTAAGCGGACTTCTCCGCCGGGTTTCAGTCTCTGGAATTTAGGCGGCGGCACCTGGGCAAAATCACCCTTTTCAATCCAAACTTCCCGCGTAAACGCTACTTTCCGCGTTCCGGCAGATGGGTCTTCGGGGTTATTCCCTACTTCAAAATACTCAGTCTGATCGGCGGAGTAATTGGTAATCACCACCTTTAACGGGTCTGTAACTGCCATGCGCCGCTGAACCGTTGGGCCAAGCTCGGTTCGGATACAATATTCTAACAGGCGGCTGTCTACGATGCTATAAGTTTTTGCTACCCCTGCTTTGCGTACAAACTCAAAAATTGAAGTTGGCGTATAGCCCCTGCGGCGCAGACCGCACAGGGTAGGCATACGGGGATCATCCCAACCATCTACCAGCCCTGTTTCTACCAATTCCCGCAGGTAACGCTTGCTCATAACGGTATTGGTGACATTCAGGCGGGCGAATTCATACTGATGGGGTTTCTTTTCAAATCCAATATTATTTATTACCCAGTCATACAATGGGCGGTGGTTTTCAAATTCCAGTGAACACATGGAATGGGTAATTCCTTCAATTGCATCCTGGATTGGATGTGCATAGTCATAAAGGGGGTAAATGCACCACTTATTCCCCTGGCGGTGATGCTCTGCGCGGACAATCCGATAAATTGCAGGGTCACGCATATTCATATTCGGTGAGGACATATCAATCTTTGCCCGCAGGGTTCGGCTTCCATCGGGGAACTCCCCTGCCCGCATCCGGCGGAACAAATCCAGGTTTTCCTCCGGGGTACGGTTACGCCAAGGGCTTTCCTTTCCCGGTTCGGTCAGGGTGCCGCGGTACTCCCGCATCTGCTCCGCTGTTAGGTCGCAGACATAGGCTTTCCCTTCTTTAATCAGCTTTTCGGCGTATTCATAGCACTGCTCAAAATAATCGGAACCGTAATAAATCCCTCCATCGGGAATTGCCCCTAACCAACGCAAATCTTCTTCGATAGAACGGACAAATTCCTCGCCCTCCCGGACTGGGTTGGTATCGTCAAAACGAAGGTTGAATTTACCGCCGTAGGTATTGGCGATGCTCCAGTTGATATATATGGCTTTTGCACTTCCAATGTGCAGATAACCGTTGGGCTCTGGTGGGAATCTGGTGTGGATTTGCTGGACCTTCCCCTCCGCGAGATCGGATTCAACGATTTCTGTTAAAAAATTGCTCATTTTTTCTTCCATGTTCTCACTCCATTCTTTTTTTGGGGATCAGGCCTTTTGGCAAACCCGCCCATGAATTATTATTTTACCCTTTCTTTGGTATTTTTTCAATAGTTTGTGATAAAATTATGGAATTTTTGAAAGCTATCGTTTAAGACAATTTAAAAAGGTTTGAAGAGTCCAGAGGAACTTTCCTAAAAAGTTCCTTTGGTCGCG
>CAOJXI010000089.1 GCA_948465665.1 uncultured Clostridia bacterium
AAAGCCCGCCTAATGGGGCTGCCCGCCCGAAGCTGGTTCCAATCCCAATCTTATCCCACGCCCTTAGCAATACCAGCGGGCTTTTGATTTTGAATACTGACGAAGCGGTTAGATATCTGCCTCTAGGCGAAGTTTCCCTTGGCTTTAAGCCTGCTGGGGTATTTCGCGTCTGGCGGGTTCAGTTCAGCAGAGCTGAACTGGCGGCCAGGGGGCTTTTGAGGACTGCGTTGCGCGCAACGCCGCCCCCTGGACCCGAAACCTTTTTAATCCGCCCCAGCTTGTACTCATCTGAGCTTATCCCCGCAAATTAGCTTTATCAAATTCTATTCACAAAAGGAAAGAAGGTTTTTATATGGATGGTTTTACATTTGGGACTTTCCAAAGCGAAAGGCAATTTCATATTAAGGCATTACCGGAAGACATAGGGGGATATGTTTTTCTGGTAGGCGATCCGGGGCGTTCCCCTATCATAGCAGAATCTTTTGAAAATCCTGTCCATATAGGGTTTAACCGGGAATACAACATATATACTGGAACATTGGCAGGGGAAAAGGTCAGCGTCTGCTCTACTGGAATCGGCGGGCCATCTTCTGCGATTGCTGTCGAGGAACTTGTAAAATGCGGCGCACATACCTTTTTGCGGGTAGGAACCTGCGGGGGGATGGATTTAAAGGTAAAAGGCGGGGATTTGGTAATAGCCCAGGGAGCTGTCCGTGCCGAAGGAACAAGCTATGAATACATTCCCCTAGGATATCCAGCCGTTGCAGATTTTGAAGTTGCCTCCGCCTTGAAAACCGCCGCCGTAAAATTAGGAAAGGCAGAGTTCCATATTGGCGTAGTGCAGAGCAAGGATAGCTTTTATGGGGAAACCGAGCCGGATACTATGCCGGTTGCCTATGACTTGAACCAGAGGGTTCCCGCTTATGTAAAATGCGGCTGTCTTGCCACTGAGATGGAATGTGCCGCGATTTTTTCTGTCGGATTGGTGAGAAAGGTACGGTGCGGCGCAGTTTTGACAGCCCTTTGGAATGACGGGAGGGTGAAGGCTGGCCTGCCGGATGTGCCAACACAGGATTCCTCAAATGCAATTAACTGCGCTGTGGAAGCAATTCGGATTTTGATTGGGGAAGATAAGAAAAAGTAAATTAAAATGAAACGGGGATCGTTTCATACGTTTAGATAAAAAAGGGGAACGCGGCTTTGGATTATTCAGCCGTGTTCCCCTTTCTATGTAAAAATGAGAGGGAGGAAAAAGCGGGATGAAAGAAAGCAAAAAATATGGATACATCAGGGTATCTACCAGGGAGCAGAATGAAGACAGGCAGAGAATAGCTTTAAGAGAGGCAGGGATACAGGAGGAAAATATATTTATGGATAAGCAGTCAATGAATAAACCAAGGGAAAGCAATTATGATTTATTGAGGATTGTCAGTGCAATAGCAGTCATAACTATCCATGTAAGCTCGTCCTACACAAACGCTGTTACAAGTAGTGAAATTTTTGGGGATTATTATTTGGAGCATATCTTAACAACATGTACCTATAATGTCCTGTCACGTTTTGCTGTCCCATGCTTTATTATGTTGTCTGGGGCGTTTATCCTTGCCGATGAGAGAAATGCAGATTTTCGGTTCTTTTATCAGAAAACCTTCCGAAATGTGGGAATCCCTGCTTTGCTTTTCAGCTTTTTGTATTTTATTTATTTTACCTTGATAAAAATAATGAAAATAATTATAAAAGGTTCATATACCAGTGAGGTTTTATTGCCGCTGAAAAACTGGATAAAGGGAAATCCCTGCTACCATATGTGGTACTTATACATGATGATAGGCGTTTACCTGCTGGTACCTGTAATCCTTGCGCTGAAAAAACAGATTGGAGAACAGCGGTTTGAAAAAACTGCATGGGTTTTTCTTTCCCTTGCCAGCATTTGCTATTGGACAAGCAGCCATTTGTTAAAATGGGATATCGGTTTTTCCTTTTACTTTTGCGGATACTTTATGATTGGATATGTTTTAAGGAAAAAGGCCGCCTCCAAAAAGAATAACTTTAGGGCTGTTTCCCTGATTGCCGCGGGATTCCTTACCGAAACCGTCATAGTCTATCCGCGCTGTCTGCAAGCACTGAACCGTGTTCCTGACGATGAACTGAAATATTCGCTTATTGGGCCTTTAGCCCCTCAGATTGTACTTGCGTCAGTTTTCCTTTTCGCGGGCTTTTCCCGGTTATCTATCCGCAAAGATTTAGGCCGCTTATCCTCTTATACCTTCCTTATCTATTTGCTCCATGCTGGAATTTGGGATGTTATTCAAAAAGTTATTATGAAACAAACCGCCTTATCTTTAGATAACAGGATTATTATTCCGGCTTTTATTATTATTGTCTTTTTCCTTTCCCTTCTTGCGTCTATGGTTTATCAAGCTGTTTGGAATTGGATAGAACGTAAATGGTCAGTTTCAGATAAGCTTTGTTTGTGTTGGAAAGCCCTTTGGTCGCGGTTTGGATTTTAAAACCTGTATTCTTAAACTTTTTTGAAAAAAAGGGTTGACATTTCAAATGGAAACGGCTATAATAAATATCGTCGTCAAGAGGAACTCCCTTCCAATTGTCCTTTTGGCGATTATTATGCGCTCGTGGCTCAGCTGGATAGAGTGTCTGACTACGAATCAGAAGGTCGGGGGTTCGAGTCCCTCCGGGCGCGTGTTATAAGCAAAACAGGATAGATGCCATGTGGAAAAGCCGCATGGCATCGCTGCTTTTTAAGGACAAAATATTATAGTGCAGGCGATAGATGCAAAAGAGATAAAACAAGAATCTAACCGGGTTCAAGCCTCTTATCTTCCAGAAAATACGCCGCTAAGACGTGCGCAGGGAGATTCTAAACAGGCTCTAAGACCTTTATAAATATAAAATAGATAAAGCGGGGTGAAAATGAATATGGAAGAGTATCAGAGGGCAGTCCAGCTCTGGAAGAGTTGGAACATCCGTACTGCTGCTGATCTGGACAAACATTTGGACAGTTTCCGAATCCTGTTTGCCTATCACTCTGGAAAAATAGAGAACGAGGATATCACATATAACGACACACGGGAGATATTTGAAAATGGGAGGGTGATAGGATATACAGGTGATCCAAGGGCGCTGTTTGAGCAACAGAATCAGAAGCTGTGCTATGAGGCGCTCAAAGAAAAGCTGGCAGCCAGAGAACCCCTGTCGGTAGAGCTGGTGAAGGAAATACATCATATGCTTACCAGTGGGGCGTATGATGAACGGAGGTATATTGTCAATGGGGAACGTCCTGGTGAATTCAAAAAACATGATTATGTGATAGGGATACATGAGGCAGGTTCCCCGCCGGAAACAGTGGGGGCTGATCTTGCCGAACTGCTGGCGGAGGTTGGGGAAGCGGGACAGAAAAATCCATTAAAGGCAGGCGCGTATCTCCATGCTAGGTTTGAGTATATCCATCCCTTTGCCGATGGAAACGGCAGGGTAGGCCGGACTCTTCTGAACTACTGGCTGATCATAAACAATTACCCTCCTTTGATTATATATGAAGAAGACAGGAAAGCGTATTATGAAGCCTTGAAGCATTATGACGAAGATGAAGTTTTGGATCTGCTGGAAACGTTTTTCAGGGAACAGACAGTTAAAACATGGGGGCGGGCACTGGAACAGGAAAGGCGGAAAAACCATCGTCAATCCAGTCTCATGGATTATCTATAAAATATCTGGAAAGCGTCGGAGAAATCCGGTGCTTTTTTTAGCAAATTTGGAGAAAGTAAAATTTTTTCTTTGGGGTTTCGTCCTGTTTTTGTTGACAGGGCAAAAAAATCACGTTATCATTAAAAAAGCAAAAATGTATAAAACACTTTTAAAAAATTTTTCCCCTATGCAATAAAAAGGGAAAAAATCAACACTTCATAACAGGAACCATAAAAAAATGATCGTTTTTTGTCAATCGTGGCGGCTTTGCCGCCAACAGTAAACGCCGGACAGGAAGGCGGGAGAGTTTGGAAACAGTAATAAAAGTAGAAAACTTACGTAAAGTCTATAAGCTTGGCACAGAAAAAGTTATCGCCTTGGGAAGTATTAACCTGGAAATCCATAAAGGGGAAATTTGTTGTATCCTAGGTACGTCCGGCTCCGGGAAATCCACCTTGTTGAATATGCTGGCAGGTTTGGAAAAACCCACAAAAGGCCATATTTACATAGGGAAGCATGATATTCCCAAGTTAAATGAAAAACAATTGGCAAAGCTCCGGCAGAAACAAATTGGATTTGTATTCCAGTCCTATAACCTGCTCCCGGCGCTGACTGCTCAGGAAAACGTCGGTTTGCCCCTGATGTTCCGCGGCGTTTCCAAGGCAAAACGGAATAAAGCCGCAAAGGAAATGCTGGTTCATGTGGGTTTGGGGAAACGCCTTAAACACAAACCTACCCAGATGTCAGGCGGCCAGCAGCAAAGGGTCGGCATTGCAAGGGCTTTTGTCTGCAAGCCCCAAATCGTCTTTGCTGACGAACCTACCGGCAACCTTGATACCAAGACGACTAAGGAAGTCATGGACATTATGGTCGGCATCTGCCGGCAGTACCAGATGACTTTAGTCCTTGTCACCCATGACCCCAGCATTGCCCAATATGCGGATCGGATCGTCACATTAATTGATGGCGCCATTGTCAGCGATGTGGAAAACCAGTCCATCGCCGAACCGGTTTACCAGGATACCGGAAAAACAAAAAGCGGGGAGGATTCTCCCGCTCCTGAAAACAGCAATATGGAAGATGGACAGCTTTCAGATGTTTCCAGCCAGCCGGAAACCATACAGCAGGAGGCCGGAAGCCAAAACCCGGATAAGGATTTTAACGGAGGGATAGAAGGATGAGAATGAAAACAAAACGAATTTTAAAACGCGCTGTGCCGATTGTGATGGCAGTAATTATGATATTGGGTGTGATTGGTTCTGCTATGATGAGCATGATGACTGCACATGCTGACGAAACGGGAATACATGCAGCAAATTCTCCTGAAGGAAGAGCTAAAAAGAAATATAATGATATGAATGTTATTGCGTATCTTGGAGCAATTGCAGGACAAGATGTAGATGGCGTTGTTACTTTTGAAAATAAAAGTGATACCAGTGTTGAAATTAGTGATTTCAGAATTGCAACTGAAACCACATACTTTACAATAACACCAGATGAGACCAGCTTTACGGTACCGGCAAATGGTGAATATGATTTAAATGTTAGCCTTTATACAAGCAGTGGAGCTGAAAATAAAACATATCAAAAAGAAAATGTTGCTTTTATATGCGACGGCTTTGACTTTTCAGATTCTCCTAAAGTAATGAAAGGAAATATCCTTGTTTCAGATAATGGTCGTAAACCTTCCAAAATTGCTCCTTCAAAGGTTTATGTATCAACCGGGGAGGGTGATACAGGATATACTGAAATTGAGGGTTCCATAGCAAAACCAAGAATGGATATTAAGATCGCATCTTCCACCCCAACCACTTGTAAGGAAGGAGATACGATTGATGTAATTATTCTGTTGACCTATTATAAAGACAGGGTTTCTCTCCAAGGCAGTACTATTACGGTTTCAGGGGATAATTTCAGCGTTATCAATGGTATGGTGTCGAGAAACCTTCAATATGAATCTTACAAATATTCTGGTAAGGAAAGTTATACAAAAGCAGTAAGATACCAGCTTCAAACAAAGAAAGACCTTGTTTCTGGCTATTACCCTGTCAATATTAAAATTGAGTATTTTGATGATGAGGAAACTAAAAACTTCACAGCAGAAAACAGTTTCAACGTTTACATAGAAGGAAGCAAAAAAGATGAAAAGGATGAGGATGATAAAAAGACAGATATCGCCAAACCTTATTTAATTGTAGAACAGTATGAGTACAAGTCGGAAACCGGCAATGATTATATTATGGCAGGGGAGACCTTTTCCCTGAAGCTGTCTATCAAAAATACAAGCAATGTCCTTCCGGTTGAAAACATCTTAGTGACACTTACCGAACCGGAACAGTTTACCTTAACCAGTTCTTCCAATACCATTTATATGGATCGCCTGGGGGCAGGGGGTTCCATTGAAAAAGAAATCAACGTCCGGGCTAAATCCAATGCCCCCGCTGGTTCCCATGCCATAAAGCTTGACTTTACCTACCAGTACATTGATGATGAGGTGCGCAAAGACGGGACTTCTACGGAAAATATTGCAATCCCGATTATCCAGCGCGACCGCTTTGAAGTGGGTGAAATTGAACCCCCTATGATGATGTATGTAGGTGAGGAAAGCGGCATAGAACTGACCTTTGTCAACAAGGGGACTACAGAGGTTCGCAATATTACCGCAGTCATTAACGGCAATATCCAAAATCCCGGACAAAGCCAATACGTCGGCAACCTTCCCGCAGGGGAGGAAAGTTCCGTAAACTTCGCTTTTAGTGCATTAGAGCCGGGAACAGTAAAAGCATTTGTCACCCTTTCCTATGAGGATTCCAATGATATCCAGAGGGAAGTTGTAAAGGAATTTACAGTGGAAGCCCAGGAAATGCCCAAGTTTGACGATATGGGTATGGGCGGTATGGATCCTGGCATGATGGAGCCGATGGAACAGGAATCCCATATGCCTGTATGGGGATGGATTGCGATAGTTGTCGGCGGGGCTGCAGTGGTCGTTGTTATAATTATTATCATCCGCAAAAAACGCAAGGCCAAAAAAGCCCAGGAGGATGACGATGAAGATATCTGATCAGATTATTATGTGCCTCCAAAACCTGTTCCGTCGGAAGGTGCGGACTGCATTGACAGTTTTTGGGGTCATTATAGGCACCTGCGCCATTGTGGTAATGGTTTCGCTGGGCGTGGGTATGCAGGCAAGCCAAGACGCAATGCTGGCGGAAATGGGCGACCTGACTATGATCGAAATCAATAATTACAGCGGGCGGGATGAAAATGGGGAAAAACTGATCCTCAACGACGAGGTTCTCCATAAGATCCAGCAGATGAACCATGTAGATGTTGTCACCCCTTTTTACCAACCCCAAAACGCCTGGGGTGCGTTTGCACTGTACGGCGGCAACAGCAAGCGGTATAAAGCCGAGCTGTATAATATTTACGGGGTGTATCCCGAAGCTCTGGAAAAGATGGGCTTCAAACTCGAAAAGGGGGAATACTTCAGCAATACCCAAGGGGATACCATTGAAATCCTTGTAGGAGGCTATTTCCCCTATGATTTTGAGGATACCCGCAAAAAGCGCAATAATACAGTACGGTACTGGGAAACCAAAGCGGATGGTTCAATGCCTGATCCTTTTATCGACATCATGAACGAAAAGAAACTTGTACTCCAAATTAAGGAATCCGGCAAAGAAAACGGCAAAACCATTGACCTAAAAGCTAAAGGGGTTGGCGTCCTGCAATATGACGGGAAAAGTTACGAAACCAGGTATGGTATCTTTATCAGTACAACCCAGTTAAAAAAGCTGGAAGAAAAATACAATAAACTAAACAACATTAAGGTTTCCGAAGACGATAAAAACAACTATACTACCGCCAAAGTTAAAGTTACTGACATGAAGTATGTGGAAGAAGTCCAGGCCGCCATTGATGAGATGGGCTTTGACACCTACAGTATGGAAGACATCCGTAAACCCATGCAGGAACAGGCCCGCAAGCAACAGATGACATTAGGTGGATTGGGAGCAATCTCCCTGTTTGTTGCTGCCCTGAGCATTACCAACACGATGGTCATGTCTATCTACGAACGTACAAGGGAAATCGGCGTTATGAAGGTGCTGGGGTGCATGGTGGGCAACATCCGCAGCGTGTTCCTGATGGAAGCTGGTACCATTGGATTTATGGGTGGTGTAATTGGGATTGCCCTCAGCTATATTATCAGCTATATTATCAACATTGTAGGAAATGGGTTGACAGGGGGATTTTCCGGCGGAATGATGGGCGGCGGCTTCTATATGGGTATGGGGGGCAGCGGCATGGCGCAGACTTCCATTATCCCCTGGTGGCTTGCTTTGGGCGCGCTGGTCTTCTCAACTTTAATTGGGCTGATTTCCGGGTACTCCCCTGCAAACCGCGCCGTTAAAATCAGCGCCCTGGAAGCCATTAAAAATGAGTGATAACTGGTTCTTTAATCTTGTTTGAAATCCTTGACTTTCCCTGAAATATATGGTATCCTATTAAAGCCGCTTGTTCTGGGTTATTATAAGCGCGGCATCAGCCGCCGCCCTGCACAGCGAGTCTCATAAAAAGGCAGGTGCGTAACCATGTACGCAGTTATTGAAACCGGCGGGAAGCAGTACCGCGTTTCTGAAGGGGACATCCTCTTTGTTGAAAAGCTTAATGCAGAAGAAAACACCGACATCACCTTTGACAAGGTAATTGCTGTTGGAAAAGAAGATGGGGCCGTTATTGGCACTCCTACCGTAGAAGGTGCTTCTGTTTCCGCTAAAGTCGTTAAAAACGGCAAAGGCAAGAAAGTTACTGTTTTCACTTACCGTGCTAAAAAAGGCTCAAAACGGAAAATGGGCCACAGACAGCCTTACTCCAAAGTCCAGATCATGAACATCAACGCATGATTTCCATTCGTTTCTTTCAGAGGAGCGGGAAACTGGCTGGCGTGGCTGTATCCGGCCATGCCGGGTATGCAGATTATGGACAGGATATTGTTTGCGCTTCTGTTACTTCTGCGGTTCAGCTTACCGCTAACGGCATTACTGAGATTTTAAAAGCCCCCTGCAACGTTCGTATGGAGAAAAACCGCATCTCTATTGAGTTGGACAGGGACGCGGGACAGGATGCTGTATTCTTTTTGCAGGCCCTTTCCCTTCATTTATCTGTCCTTGCGGAAGATTATCCGAATACTATATCTATCCTTGTTTCGGAGGTGTAATTATGTTAAGACTTGATATGCAGTTTTTTGCACATAAAAAGGGAGTTGGTTCTACCAAGAACGGCCGTGATTCTGAGTCTAAGCGCCTTGGTGTGAAACGTGCCGACGGTCAGGCTGTTTCTGCTGGGAGTATTTTGGTTCGTCAGCGCGGTACCCATATTCATGCTGGTGATGGCGTGGGACGTGGGTCTGATGATACTTTGTTCGCTAAGATTGACGGTGTTGTCCGTTTTGAACGCCTTGGACGCGACCGTAAGAAGGTCAGCGTTTACGCAAAAGAAGCTTAATTTTTCTCCTTTGTAGAGTCCCGGATAAACAGTACCTGTTTATCCGGGACTTTTTATGTGGGTTTGAGAAAGCTCATTTGCGGGGATAAGCTGAGATGAGTACAAGCTAAGGCGGATTAAAAAGGTTTCGGGTCCAGGGGGTTGTGCAGCGGAGCTGCACTCCTAAAAAGCCCCCTGGTCGCCAGTTCAGCGCGCTGAACTGAACCCGCCAGGCGCGAAATACCCCAGCTTGCTGAAAGAAAACGGAAACCTCACCTAAGAGGCTAATAACTAACCGCTTCGTCAGTATTCAAAATAAAAAGCCCGCTGGAATTGCTTCGG
>CAOJXI010000090.1 GCA_948465665.1 uncultured Clostridia bacterium
GGGCGGAAAATCCGCCGCTAAGACGTGCGCGGGGAGATTCTAAACAGGCTCTTAGCCCAGAAAGGCAAAACTGGCGGTTAAAGAGTATTCAGCCCCTGCTGCAATACCCCCAACCGCCAAAGCGTTTAAAAATATCTTAGAGCCTGTTTAGGCTCTTACCGTTCCATTTTTTCGAGAACACTAATAAATTCATCCATTTTTTCCGCGCCTTCTTTGGATTCCATTGCTTCCCTGACACAGCCTTTTAAATGGGCGGCAAGAACCATTCGATTCGCCTTTTTGAGTAATGCTTCCACAGCTAAAATCTGGTTGGAAATATCAATGCAATACCTGTCTTCTTCAACCATCTTTAAAAGCCCGTCAATCTGGCCGCGGGCCGTTTTTAAAATTTGGGAGACCTGGTTTTTATCAGCTTTCATGATTACTCCACAGTTGAAATGGATTTCGGTTCATACCCTGCCTCGGTAATGGTATCCATCAAAACCTTATCATCAATGGTTTTTGATAAAGATACGGTTGCAGTTTTCTTTTCCAGGTCAACTTTAGCCTCTGAAACCCCCGCCACTTTGAGCAGGGCCTTTTCAACAGCCATTTGGCAGTGCTGGCACATCATGCCTTCAACAATGATTGCTTTTTTCATCTTAAAATCGACTCCTTTTTGTATTGCATCCAGTGCTGAACTGCTGGATGCAATGAAAGTTGTATTGGTTTCCGCCGAAGCGGTTTCCGTCTTAAAATCAGGCTTAAACAGTTTCAGCCTTAAAGCATTGGTGACAACGCACACAGAACTTAAACTCATTGCCGCAGCAGCAAACATTGGATTCAGCTTCCAGTTGAGAAGGCTGTAAAAAACACCTGCCGCCAGCGGAATCCCAACAGAGTTATAGAAAAACGCCCAAAACAAGTTCATACGGATATTGCGGATAACAGAACGGCTCAATTGGATCGCCGTTACTGCGTCCAGAAGATCGCTTTTCATCAGAACAACATCAGCGGATTCCATTGCAACATCAGTACCTGCCCCAATCGCAATTCCCACATCGGCGCGTGCCAGGGCTGGAGCATCGTTGATTCCGTCACCTATCATGGCAACCTTCCTGCCCTTTTCCTGAAGCTGCCGGACTTCCCGCTCTTTGTCCTGGGGAAGCACGTCGGAGATCGCCCGGCTGACCCCTACCTGTTTGCGGATTGCTTCAGCAGTGCGCTGGTTATCCCCTGTCAGCATAACCACTTCAATTCCCATTTTGGTTAATTCCTGAACAGCTTGGCGGCTGGTCGGTTTTACAATGTCAGCAACTGCTATCAACCCCGCCGGTTTTCCCCCCTCTGCAAAGTAAAGGGGCGTTTTCCCATCCTGGGCCAAACGGTTTCCCGCATCTTCAAGGGAACCAAGCGCAATCCCGTTTTCCCGCATCATGGCAGCGTTTCCCGCCAAACATACATTTCCATGGCAGGTTGCAGAAATCCCCCTGCCGGAGATTGCCTGAAAATCTTCTGCCGTTTCTATTGAAATCCCTTTTTCTTTGGCATATTCAAGGATTGCCTCTGAAAGCGGGTGCTCGGAAGGTTTTTCCAATGCTGCTGCCAATGCTGTAAGCCTGTCTGCATCCATTCCAGGTGCTGTTATCATATCAGTTACTTTCGGCTTTCCCTGGGTAATTGTACCGGTTTTATCCAGAACCACAGTTTGAATGGTATGGGCGTGTTCCAAAGCCTCCGCCGATTTAAACAGCACGCCGTATTCCGCCCCTTTTCCTGTCCCTACCATAATTGCAACCGGCGTTGCAAGCCCCAGGGCGCATGGACAGGATATAACCAAAACCGCTATTCCAATGGAAAGGGAAAATTCAAAACTTTTTCCCAGAAGCATCCAAACCGCAAAAGCCAATACTGCTATTCCAATAACAGTGGGAACAAATACCCCGCTGATTTTATCTGCAAGCTTGGCAATAGGCGCCTTGGAATTGCCCGCTTCCTCCACCAGCCGGATGATTTGGGAAAGGGTTGTGTCATCCCCAACCTTTTCTGCCCGGAATGTGAAATATCCCGCCTTGTTCATCGTTGCAGCAATTACCTTGTCGCCTTCCGCCTTTTCTACCGGGATGCTTTCTCCGGTAATGGCAGATTCATCTATTGAGGTTGCGCCTGAAACAATCGTACCATCTACAGGTACGCTCTGCCCTGGGCGAACCGCTAAAATATCGCCTTCCCTGACCTGTTCAACCGGGACAATGCTTTCCACGCCGCTGCGGATAACTGCCGCCGTTTTTGGGGCAAGATCCATTAAACGTGCAATCGCCTCCCCGGTTCGTCCCTTGGAACGGGTCTCCAAAAATTTTCCAAGGGTTATCAATGTCAGGATGGTGGCTGAGGATTCAAAATATAAATCCATATGGTATTTCATAACCAGATCCCAATTTCCGTGCCCCATGCCATATCCCATCCGGTAGATTGCAAACACTCCATAGGAAACTGCCGCAAATGATCCAATGGCAATCAGGGAATCCATATTCGGCGAACGGTGCCAAAGCGCCTTAAACCCGCGCTGAAAATACACTCGGTTTATATAGATTACTGGCAGGCAGAGAAGGAACTGTGTAAATCCATAGGAAACTGCATTTTCCATCCCCGCAAGAAATCCTGGAAGCGGCAGGCCCACCATATGGCCCATGGAAATGTAAAACAATGGTATAAAAAATAAAAAGGATATGATTAAACGGGTTTTCATATTCCGCAGTTCTTCTGCTGCAATTTCCGCCGCTGTTTTTTTGGGCTTTGCAGCAGCAGTCCGTTTTCCTTCCTCAAGCTCTGCCCCATATCCTGCCGCGGTTACTGCCCCAATAATGGCATCCGAAGTGGTTTGCTCCGGGTTAAAATCTGCCGTCATGGAATTAGAAAGAAGATTTACCTGAACTTTTTCGACCCCTGCAACCTGCTTTACAGCTTTTTCCACCCTTGCAGAACACGCTGCACAGGTCATGCCTGTCACCTGGAATTTCTGGTGCATACCAACGCCCCTTTCTGTTGCGATACCCCTCCCCCCCCCTCTGGGGGGTGGACTATGGTTTAAATTATAAACAAATAGATTATTTTGTCAAGCCTTTCTTTCAGTATTCCACTTAGAAGCTATTTGTTCATCAAAAAGCAGAAATTAATGTTTTTTATTCTTTCTCTATTAGATTTAGTTTATCTATTATGAATTTAATTAATCTTGGAAATCAAAGACAAAAGGTTCTACTAACATTTATTATATTTAATTTCCTTCTTTATTAAGAATACATCCTAATTTGTATTTAATATAATTTAGAATAGGGATTTTAATTTGAAGAATTTAGCATTTAAAAAGGCTAAAAAAATATTTAAAACCACTGGAAATCTTCTTAAAATCTGATATAATGAAAGAGGGGGATTTTACTACAATTACAAAAATGTTGGAGTGAGAATTATGATGAAAACATTAGAAGATTCAACTCATGAAAAAAAGACCAAGTATCGGCGTATTGGGCAGAAAGTTGGAAAAATGATGGCAGTTATGCTTGCGGTTAATATTGCTGTCATAACGTTTATATGTATTTTCATGTACTATTCCCAAATGATGTCGCAGATACGGGAAAACTGCCTCAAGGGAACTAATCTGCTGGAATATATGATCAGGCAGGAGCCGGATACAGATATGACGAAGCTCCTTGATGATCTAAAGCAGGAGCTGGGCTTTGAATTTACGATATTTGAAGGCGAAACCCGCCTATACACAAGCTTGGTTCAGAACGGCCAGCGTGTCGTTGGAACGAAAATGATTGAGGAAGTCCGTGATGCCGTTTTACATAAAGGCGAGCATTATGTCGGACGTGTTGAATTGATGGGTACGGAATTTTATGGTTCCTATCAACCAGTAAGGGATATAAACGGGCAGATTGCAGGAGCGGTATTTTGCGGCGTAACCTGTGCGGAGGCTTTAAAGCAAATTGATCTGACAATTGTCTATGCTTTGGCTGCGGGGGCTATTTTAATTGTTATAGGTATTTTCACAATGTCGGCTTTCCTGAAAAAAAACGTTTCTTTCCCTATGGCAAAGCTTACTAAAATTGCTGAGACTATGGAAGAAGGCAATCTGGGCCTGAAGAGCGGCCATGATCTGACAATTGATATCCGCTCTAATGATGAAATTGGCCAGCTTGCCAATATTTTTGAAAAAACCATTTTACGCCTGCGCGGATATATTGGAGAAATTTCCAATATTTTGGAGGCTATGTCTAAGGGTGATCTGACCTCAAATCCTCAGCTTGATTATGTGGGAGATTTTACTTCCATCCGCGCTTCTATGAACGACATTTTAAAACAAATGAACCGTACCATGTCTGAAATTAAGGAAAGCGCCAAGCAGGTTTCTTCTGGAGCCGACCAGATGTCCAGCGGCGCACAGGCTCTTAGCCAAGGCGCTGTGGAACAAGCAAGCACCATTGAAAGCCTGGAAAACACAATGGCGGAAATTTCCCAGCATGTTTCTGATAATGCTGAAAACGCCCAGACTGTCCGGCAAAAAGTTTCTAATATGGGCGACCAATTAATTGAAAGCAACAATAAGATGAACGAAATGATTCATGCTATGGAAGAAATTAACAGCAGCTCCAACGAAATTAGTAAAATCGTTAAGACGATTGAAGATATTGCTTTCCAAACCAATATTCTGGCTTTGAATGCCGCGGTGGAAGCCGCCCGCGCTGGCGATGCAGGAAAAGGGTTTGCAGTGGTTGCTGACCAGGTTCGCAATTTGGCAGGCCAAAGCGCTGATGCGTCACAATCTACCACAGTATTAATTGAGCGTTCTATTAAAGCTGTCAATGATGGTACTAAAATTGCCAATGCTACCGCAGAGCAGCTTTCCGGCGTGGTGTCTAATGCTCATGAGATTGTTGACAGTGTAAACGAGATTGCCGCCGCTTCCCAAACACAGGCGGAATCTGTTTCCGAAGTACAGGGACAAATCACCCAGATTACCGCTGTGGTACAGACTAACTCTGCTACTGCTGAGGAAAGCGCCGCTACCAGCGAGGAGCTTAACGCACAGGCAAATATTATGAAGCAACTGACAGATGTATTTCAACTTGGCAGTTATTGATTTGGCGATGCAGTGAAAGAGCTGATAGGTTCTAACCTTTTAATGTTTTGAGCGGGAGGGCTGGCTGAACAGTTCTCCCGCTTTTTTGCCAATGGAGCGGGGAGAAAACAGTTTATCAGAACCTGTTTAGAAAAACTAATTTTTGAAATGTAGTTTAATCCAAGGAGAAAATAAAAGTTTTTATGAACAATAGTAATAATTCTAAAAACTTAAACTGTACAGTTACCCCAAAACATGGTATGATATGAGAAAAGAAGCAAATGTTTATGTCTGTCAATATAAAATGGAGGAAGTAATGATAAAATTAACTCGACGGCCCTTGTATGGGGCAGGTTTTTGTATCCGGCTTTTTGCCGCAGGTATAGCCGCGCTGTTATGTTTTGCTTCAGCCAATGTTTATGCAGATGATCCTGATAACATGGAGGCTCCCGACCTGACAAAAAGCGCAACCCTGGTTATAACCGGAGGAGGAGCGGCAGAATCCACTTTAACGGATAGGAACCCTAATACTTTTATCAGCTTTGTCAACGATGGGGAAGTGACAATCACAGCCCCGGAAGAGGAACTTATTTCTGCACTCTATATTGTTTGGAGAACACCCCCGGAGCTTTGGCATATTGATGCAGAAGGCAATTCCTATACTGGCGGGGAAAATGGTTTCCTACATGAAACAATTAAATTAGATGAGCCAGCCGCAGAGGCTGTCCTGCATTGGGAATACCGCCAGGCATATCTTGCCGATATTTATGTATTGGGGGAGGGTTCCCTTCCAAATTGGGTTCAGCAGTGGGAGGCGCCGGAGGGCCCGGCTGACCTTCTTCTTTTCCCAACTCATGCGGATGATGAGCATCTTTATTTTGGCGGGACAATGCCCTATTATTCTTCCCGCGGAGATGTGATCCTGCAAGTATGTTATATGGTAAACCATAACGGGGAACCTTACCGGCTCCATGAACAGCTCGACGGGCTGTGGACTGCTGGAATCCGGCGTTATCCCATTATACCGGAATTTCCTGATGTTTACAGCAATTCCCTGGATCATGCACAATCCGTTTATAATAAGCAGGAAATTCTGGCATACCAGACGGAAATGATCCGCAGGTTCCAGCCGCTGGTTATTATTGGGCATGATTTGAAAGGCGAATACGGCCATGGGGCGCATATGCTCAATGCCCTCTGCTTAACCGAAGTGATTGAAAATACCAATGACCCTTCCTATTTCCCGGACAGCTACGAAGAATTCGGCGGATGGCAGACATCTAAGCTTTACCTGCACCTATATAATGAAAATCAAATTGTTATGGAATGGGACGACCTTGTTTTGGCGAATCCCTTTTTCCAGGGGCAAACTGCTCTGGAAACCGCAGTCAAGGCTTTTGACTGCCATGTATCCCAGCAGGACTGGTTCCAGGTAGAAGCTTCCGGCCCTTATGACTGCCGGAAATTCGGGCTTTATTTTACCAATGTGGGACTTGATGAAAGCGGCGGGGATTTCTTTGAACATTTGGAACTTCCGAGAATGTCCGCTGACACCATGGGAGACATTGACGAACCTGAAGACGACGTTATTCTGCCTGTGGAGGTGCTGCCCGAAAGTTCGTCAGAACCTTCTTCAGCCGTATTGGATGACGAAATAAAGGAAACTCTTCCTGCAAATGAACCTGCACAGCCGCCGGAAGATGATAAACCAACATATCAATTAAGGATAGTTGCCTGGGCAGCAGGCGGGATATCTCTGGTGTTAGTTATCATTCTGTTTTTGGTGGGAAGGCTGCAAAAAGATAAGAAAAATTTAAGAGGCAAAAGATAAACTTCCAACATAATCCGGTATTTATAAGCCGGACTCAGCAGAAAGGATCTAATAGAAGTTATGTCATATCCTGTAGCTGTTGTTTTACCGTCTTTAAACCCAGACGAAAAACTATTAAAGGTAGTCTCCGCAATAGCGGAATCCGATTTTTCCCGCCTTATTTTGATAGACGACGGAAGCTTGCCGGAAAAACGTATTTATTTTGAGCAGGCGCTTTTGATTGCCAGGGAAGCCGGTCTTTCGGCGGAACTGCTCCGCCATGCAAAAAATTTTGGGAAAGGCCGCGCCTTGAAAAACGCCTTTAACCATTATCTGTGCGATACCAAAGGCTGTCTGGGCGTAGTGACAGTTGACGGGGACAACCAGCACCATATAGAAGATATTCGGGCGTGTGCCCAGTCCCTTCAGGAAAACCCGGACATGATTTTTCTGGGGGCAAGGGATTTTTCTTTGGAGGGGATTCCGCCCCGGAGCAGGTTTGGAAACCGTTTCACTTCCCTTCTGTTCCGTTTTGCCTGCGGGCTGCGCCTTTCCGATACCCAGACCGGGCTTAGGGCAATTCCAAACCGATGTTTAATGGATTTCCTTGATCTTTCCGGTGAACGTTTTGAATACGAAACCAATATGCTGCTGGAAATGAAGTCAAAAGGCTTTGCCTTTCAGGAAATCCCTATTCGGACTGTTTATATTGAGGAAAATAAATCCTCCCATTTCAACCCTCTGGCGGATTCTTTCCGTATTTTAGGGGTTCTGTTCCGTTTTTTGGCGGCTTCTGGTGCATCCTGGCTGGTGGATTTGGGGATTTTTACCTTGCTGCAAATCCTGCTCCAAAGGCTTCCCATTACAGCCAGCGTTTTCCTTTCAACAGCCGCTGCAAGGGTCTGTTCATCTGTTTTAAACCTGTCCTTGAACCGCGCTGTTGTTTTCCGGCAGCATGGCAATTTGACCAGGACGGCTATACGGTATTACATTTTGTGCGCGATCCAGCTTCTTGCTTCTGCCGGGATGGTCTCCTTCCTCCTTCATTCCCTGGGAAGGTCGTGGGCGGTTCCTGCTAAACTCTGTATAGACACGCTTTTATTTCTTGCCAGCTTTCAAATCCAGAGGGAATGGGTTTTTCGGAAGGATGAGGCCCCTGAGAAATAACCACTGAAAATTCAGAAAATTTTTGGGCGTTCCTTTTGCCAAATGTTTATACCAATACCAAGGGTGATTGTTTTATGAACCTGCGTTCAGTCCTTGCAAATATAGGACGGGTTTTCCTCCTTTTCCTGATTCTGTTATTGTTAGCTGTATTTTTCCTTTTGGGCGTATGCTGGGTTGTTTTTAAAGGGCCTTCGCCTGCTGCAAGGGATTTGCTTGTTGTATCTGCAATGGAAACCAGCGCGGCTAAGTTTGTTCCAGGGCTTTTCTTTTCACAGGAGGAAATTCAGGAAATTATAGACCGGAACTCCGTGATTCCTACATATACCATTACAGATACTTCGTCAAATCCTGCTTCTTCCAACAGGATTCCGGGTAACACAGAGGTTTCTCCTGAAGAGCCTTTAGACCCTGACGCGGTAGAACTGGTTGAGGTCAGCGGTTCCACTTTTAAAGGAAAAATGTTGATTGTCAATGATCCTTCCCGCATTTATGTTGCTACACCAACGGAATTTAACCTGCCGTCAGGCGGGCTTAGGGTTGAGGAAATGTGTAAAAGGGACAACGCACTTGCTGGGATAAACGGTGGGGGATTTCTGGACGAGAATGGTGTAGGCGATGGGGGATGCCCCACGGGGTTGGTTATTTCCAACGGGGTTATGATGAACGGGTATCCGTCGCTTGAAAGCGATGTAATTGGCTTTGATGGGGAAGATAACCTCGTTGTGGGGCATATGACGGCTCAGGAAGCTTTGGACAGGGGGGTTCGGGATGCAGTGAACTTTGGCCCTATCCTGATCGTAAACGGGGAGCCTGTACAGGTTGCAGGTTCTGGGGGCGGGTTGAATCCCCGTACCGCTATCGGGCAGAGAATGGACGGGGCTGTTTTGCTTTTGGTGATTGACGGCAGACAGGCACATAGTTTGGGGGCAAGTTATAAGGATTTGATTGAAGTTATGATGGAGTTCGGAGCGGTAAATGCCGCTAATTTGGATGGGGGTTCTTCTTCGTTGATGTGCTATGAAGGGGAAATTATTACAACTTGTGCGTCTTTATATGGTTCCCGTAAAATTCCTACCGCGTTTTTGGTAAAACAAGTTGAATAAGCTAAAATGCGGGAGTAAGCTAAGATGAGTACAAACTGGGGCGGATTAAAAAGGTTTGAAGAGTCCAGAGGAACTTTCCTAAAAAGTTCC
>CAOJXI010000091.1 GCA_948465665.1 uncultured Clostridia bacterium
CAGCGGGCTTTTGATTTTGAATACTGACGAAGCGGTTAGATATCTGCCTCTAGGCAAAGTCTACCTTGGCTTTAAGCCTGCTGGGGTATTTCGCGCCTGGCGGGTTCAGTTCAGCGCGCTGAACTGGCGACCAAGGGGCTTTTAAGGAGTGCAGCTCCGCTGCACAACCCCCTGGACCCGAAACCTTTTTAATCCGCCTCAGCTTGTACTCGTCTAAGGTTACTCCCGCAAATCGGTCTGAAAATCCCGATAGGCGTACACTGGGCACTCTGCCCAAGGGGATTTTGCCGCAGCAGGTTTAAAAACAATTCCGAATCAATATTTTTATCCGACTTCCCCAATATTTTACACCCAATATCATTTGCATCCACCACCAAAACGCTATTCCCTCCAAGCAGCTTGGAAATCCGAACAGCCACAGCTTCCGAATCCAACGGCGCAAGGACAACATATTTATTATATGGCGGCAATGTATAGGAACAAGGCCCATCAATCGCCGCAACATGCTCCCCTGCAATCCTGTAAAACCATCCTTTCTGATGAAAAACCTTTCCAACCGCCCCCACAGCCGCCGCTAATAAAATTTTTGGCAGACCTACCTCATTGATGGCGCATTGCATCGTCTGGGGCATAGCAAGCCCTATTCCATAGGAAGTCCTGGTAACAAACCGGCTTAAAAATCTTGCAGCAAATCCCATTTTAATTTTGTCAACAGGAAACGCCCTTCCTTCGGTACAAGCCACCATCTTTTCGCTGAGAAAAACCACATCCCCCGGCTGAATCTCCGGGGCGGCAAATTCCTCAATAATGTCTTCCAGCTTGTCACAGGGGGTGACAACAGAAGTTTGAACCGCCCTGCAAATAAATTTTTTCCCTAACCCCTCAACGATTTCTTTTTTACCTGGATTTACAATAAAATTACTTCTCATAAGGATGATTCCTTTCTGGTGCCAAAATTTTATAAATCCAGAATAGCGGATGATAAATGATATTTCAATAAAATTGCCTTAATATGCAGAAAACTGCCTGAACGAAAGAAATTCTCTTTCATTCAGGCAGTTTTCAGCTCATTCAGGCAAAGCCTCAGCTTTTATGCTGTTCTTTCAGGATAGATAGGTTTTGTACAAATTCTGTTTCATTAAAGTAGGAATTAAGGATAACGTTTTCATATTTTGCAATGATTTTCCCAGCAATGACAAGGCCGTTTCCGCGTCCAAGGCCCTTGTTGGTAGTCCCCTGGATAACGCCGCGTTTTTTGGATTCAGGGCGGAAGCTGTTGGAAATGCGGAAACTGTTCCTTGAAGGATCGTCTGAAATACAGACGCTGATATTCCTTTCAGGAGTGAGGGCAGCTTCTTCAGCAGCGTTGTCTATAAGGATTCCCATTAAACGGATAAAATCCCCGCTGCCAATTTCAATGGAAACCGGTGCAAGAATCTCTAATTTAACATGGATTCCAAAGGAGATTTTTTCAGTGAGTTTATAGTAAAAAAAGGATTTTAACGGTTCGTCAGGCAAATTCCCTAATTTATCATGAAGGTCATTTTTTATGATTGTATCCTGAATAAAGGGAATAATGTTTTCACGATAGAATTGTTTCATCTCATCGTTGCCGCTTGCCTCTACAAATCCCCCCATAGTCAGGAAAAGGTTTTTCACATCATGCCGGATTTCACGCATGTGAACTAAAGAGGTTTCCAAATCGGCATTATAAGCAGCAACTGCATTCTTTTCATTTTCAATAGCGCTCATCTTATCCTTCATAGAAATTCCGTGAAAAATAAGAAAGATATAAGCTATATTTGAAAGCAGTACAAAAAAGCTTACATATTTGAGAATATAATCGGGAAAAAGATGAAACTGCTGGACAAACCCTATAGATACGGTCGTCAAACTGACAAAAAGGAAAATATAAAGTTCCAAACCGGATATTTTACGGGAAGCAAATTGAAACAAAAACTGGTTTTTGCTCAATAACTTACCAAAAATCTGTACAAGAAATATGAAAACAAAAAGGAATACTATGCCAGCAGAAAGGATTAGCAGCGCTTTCAAAAGGGGATTCAGTTTGTAAAGTCTGTAATAAGCATCCCGCAGAAGACGGAAAAGGACAGTATAGCCAATTCCAAAAACCGCGGTCAGGATTTCCAGAAAAGCCAAAGGGATAAAGTACTCGCGTACAGGCTGGTTTTGCAGAAAGAGGAGGGCAAGCACACAAAAAGCCAGGAAAAAAGGGGTCAGGAAATTGGAAAGCCATGTATAACAAACCTGAATGATAAAAAGGGCGGGAAAAAGAACAAAGTAAGACAAAGATTTTAAAGGGAACTGCCCTAACAGTTTAACCAGAAGCATTAAAAGGATAGCAAAGGTGATATCTAACGCAACCGGCGTATTGTAACTATTCAAATTTAAAAAAGCGGAACCTGCTGTCCACCATAAAATAACAGCCATAAGATAAAGGATCAAAGATTTCCAGTTTAATTTTTGCTGAGCCATTTTTTAACCTCGCTGCGCATCCTGAGCGAACAGGGAATTTCGGCACGGTTGGATAAAACCAGATAACCGTCGCGCAGTGCAAGAATCTGGCTTTTTGCAGCCAGGTAGGAGCGGTGTACCCGGAGAAATCCGCTGCCCAGGCGGGTAGATTCCGTATCCAGCGTACTGATAATTGTAATTTTAGAACCGTTTATTGTATGATAGGTAATTCCATGAGACAGGTTTTTCTCTGCTTCTAAGTATAAAATATCCGAAACACAGATTTTCGCCGTTTCGTTACAGCCAAGGTTTAAACAAATATAGTCCTGCTTTTCTGTACCGTTTCTTTCAATGCGCAAAGCCATTTGGACATACCGCCGCAAGTCCCTGGAAAGACGTTCCATATCAGAACCTTTTTCCAGGAATCCAAAGGGTTCCGTTCCGCTTTTTAACACATCCATGGCAAGTTCATAATGGTTTGTAGTGAAAACAACGTGTATTTCAGATTTGCAGCGTTTCAGGGCCGAGGAAATATCTATACCGTTCGGCTGACCGGAGCCAAAGTCTAAATCTAAAAATATAAGGCAGTCCCCAGGATTGTTTTCAAAAAAGTTCAGTGTTTCGGAAAGGCTGCCCGCCATGCCGGTTATTTCCGCCGGAAGCTTGTCTTCCCTTATGAAACGGGTAATTAAATCCCTTTCCAACGACAGGAAAAAGGGATCGTCATCGCACAGGAATATTTTGAGCATATATATTTTTCTCCTTACAGCAGAGAAGTTAGGCGGGTAAAATTGTACTTGCATGGGAACAAGCATAGCATATTTTTTGTATAAAATCAATACAGCTTGGATTGACAAAAAATCATATAAGGCTTATAATCAAGCCATTACAACTATAATCAGCAGTCAAACCATGTCTAAAAAACAACAGGGAAACGAGGTACAAGCAGCATGGAACAGGAAAAAAGACCCGCATGGGAAGCATATCTTTCTTTAGCGGCTGAAGAACCTTTAAAGCATTATCGTGAGGTATTAGAAAGCCTTGGTACAAATCCAGGATGGGCAAAAACCCAGCAGGCATTTCTCAAAATGATTGATGAATATCTTTCCGTTGAACTTGCCAAACCGGTGGACGCCAATATCAGCGCCCACGAAGCAGGAGGACAGTTCCGCGTTGCTTTTCCGCATCAGTTTGTCCGCGGGGATGAAAAGGTTTTTTCCTATATGAAAGAAACTATGTTATCCCGTAAATGCTACGCCGACAATCACCTATACCATGGGTATGTGGACTGCCACGAAGTCCACCATGAAATTGAAAACTATATCTACTTTCAAAATCCCCTCTGGTATCATAAATTTCCCGGTATGGATGTTGCACTTGCATCTATATTGGACTTGGCGCACCATATTGGGAATTGGGAACCAAATGTCCCGGAATGGTATAACTGGGATAAGCATGAATTTGTCAGCAACTGGCTCGGCACAAAGGGGGTAAGGGATTATCCGCCCTTTGACTACCAGGAAGGGAACCATTTCCGCTTTGTGGATGTGGCACAGTTGGCGTACCTTGCCACAAAAAACCCGCGTTATCTGGAGCTGGTGGAAGATTATTGCAGCCATTGGTGCGACCATATTGAAGCCCACGCCGCAAAAGGGGAACCTATTCCCTGTTCGATCCTGCCCCAGTCTGCCAGCATCATTGAAGCAGCAAAGGCAGGGGAAAATGTGGGAACTGGAAGCCAGTATCAGATATTTTATCATCTGGTTGCGGATAATACCATGTACGATATTGCTGGTTGCCTGCTGGATACTTATGCTGTTACCGGAAAAGAGCGGTATCTGAAATGTGCAGAAGCCATGATAGACCAGTTTGTTGCACACAGCGACGGGGGCCGACCCGGACGCGGCTTTAAAGACGGCCAATGGATTGGTATGCCCAAGACTGGCGGAAGCCGGTCGTCCAAATCCCATTTTGTTACAGACTGTAATTTCATCGCGCGCCTTGCGCTCCGCCATAACCAGATTGTCCATTCGGATAAATATAAACCTGTCATTATGGATTGGGCGAATTCGATTGACGAAGAAAATAATGATTTTGACCAGATGATGCCTACGGTTTTGGTAGCCGCCCACTACTACGACGGAAATCCCAAGTGGTTGGAACGCGCTTATATGATGGCTTTGCGGGTGGCTGCGGTCAGCGAGGATTTAGACGAATTCCACCAGTGCAACTGGACCAGCTCACGCCAGGGTACAAAATTCCTGATGGAATTGTTGTACACCCCCATGACGGGAGATGTAGAATTCGGTACCAGGGGAAATCTTCCGGTTCGCCTGTTTGCATGGGAAACACAGGGCCGCATGGGGCTTCCCAAAGAAGTTTCTGTCCGTATCTGGAGGAAACAGCCCGGTATTTACCAGGTGGAAGCAGTCAACCTTGGAAATCAGCCCGCGGAATGGCAGGGAAAAATGGCTTATGGTTCAGCATTTTCCGCTGTTCGTGACGGCAAACAAATAGAAAGTTTTATACTGATGCCAGGGGAGACGGCGCAATTCCAGATTACCCTCCCCGAAGGATGTAAAACTGTTTATGGGGAGGTATGATTTATGGCTTTCTTTAATACATTGGAAGAAGAACGCAAAAGAACTGGAAAATATCAGGGAGGCGTCCGGCTCATCGACGGGAAAAACGGGGCAGTTGCAGGCTGCTGCATTGGCGTTACCCACTCGGAACGCCGGGAATTGGGCAGGATGGATGTTCACGATGACCAGGAAGGGTTTTTGGTTTGGCATGGAACCGGAACAGCCCGGATTGGAGAGGAAACCATTGCCTTAAAACCGGGTGTGGCGATCATTGTCCCCGCAGGGGTAGGCCATTCAATGTGCTGCGGGCAGGACAGCGATTATATGGAAACCATCTGGTTCCATAGTGCGGTTCCTTCTGGTACATCTCCAAACACAACTGCAAAATGTTATACAGAGCTTGCATCCCTTTGGGAGAAAGGAATTTTACTGTCCGATGAAAACGGCTGTGTAGACGGCTGCCGCGCCGGGATTAGCTGGTATGAGGACACAGAATACCGTGGTGGCGGAAGCCATGAAGATCAAGAGGGGTTCTTTGTCCTGGAGGGTTCCGGTTTTGCCAAAATTGGAGATGAAGAATTTCCCGTAACGCCCGGAACGGCTTTCATTGCCCCAGCCCACACGCTTCATACCATCCGTCGGGATGGAAACTGTCCTCATGTGGCAGTATTCTGGTTTCACAGCGCACTGTAAACCAGTTATAAGTCCTTTGTCTGGAAAGGAGGGGTTCCCTATATGTGGACTCGTGAACAAGTTAAGACAAATGCGAAAGCAGTCATGGCAAAGCATTACTGGATGATGATGGGGGTCAGCGCCCTATATTCTGTACTGGCTGGTATATTTAGTTCATCTTCTTCCAGTTTTTCTTCCTATCTGGAAAACAGCTCGGACAGTATGCCGGCGGAAGTCATTATCATACTTGCGTTTATTGTATTAGCTGTTTCAGTTGTGGGGATTATTTTCAATATTTTTGTTTCCAATCCCCTTGAAGTTGGAAAAGACCGCTTTTATATGTGCTCCAGATTGCAGCAGGCTGCTTTCGGAGAACTTTTCTGTGCTTTTAAAAGCGGCAAAGGTTACTATCTCAATATTGTTAAAACACAGTTCTTACGCAGGCTGTATACAGGTTTATGGTCTTTGCTTTTTATTATTCCGGGAATTATTAAGAGCTATGAATATTATATGGTTCCTTATATTTTAGCAGAAAATCCTAATATTTCCACTGCCCGTGCTTTTGAACTGAGCAAGATCATGACCAACGGCGAGAAATGGAATATTTTTGTCCTGGAACTGTCTTTCATGGGCTGGCAGATTCTTGGTATGCTCGCCTGCTGTATCGGCACCTATTTTGTACTGCCCTATATGGATTCTACTTTCGCGGAACTTTATGAAGCTATGCGCGCCAAGGTTTTTGATATGGGCGTTACTGGAGAGGATGAACTTTGTAATTTTTGGTATCCAGAAGGCGGCCAGGGTTTCTAATTTTTATCACCCCGGATTTTCACAAATCCGGGGTTTTTTATGCCTAAAAAATTTTTTCTAATCCTGTGCAATAACTTTGGCCAAAATCAGCACTATAGGAAATGGAAAGCTGTTTCAGTGGTGAGAAAGGGGGAGTATAAAGCTAAGAACCTGTATTCACAACCGCCCCACGCTGTCTGAACGGTCTTTTTCCCGCCATACTGCGTCGCTTTCCCTTGCAATCCGTCAGGATTGCTGCGGAAAATCTCCTTGTCTGGCGGGAAAAATCCTCGTCCATCCAGCATCCCCGGTTATGAATACAGGTTCTAAATTCTTCAGAAAAATTGAAATATGGATTGACGAAAGGGAAAACTTCAACTATATTAATAAATACGGGCTTTTTCACACAAGAAGTCTTTTTGCCAATACCGACAAGAAGGAGCAATACAAAATGATAAAAAAACGCCGATATTCTGTAATAGCTGTCCTAGCGGCTGTAATGATTGCAATAACCGGATGTCAAAGCCGAACTTCGTCCCTGGAACCTTCCTCAAGCGAACCTTCCTCTTCCAGTTCCAGCAGCGAGCCGGAAGATACCCGCCCGCCCTATCTATTTGTAAACCCGCTTGACCCGGCGGGGATCATTGTGCCGGGAATCCGCCCGGAACAGGTGGAAACTTATGACTTTACAGGCAGGGTGACAGAATCCCGAACCATTAATACAGACGTTGGAGCGCATCTGTTCATCCCGGATACCCGGATTGACGAGCCAATCCTGACTTCTTCACAATATGGAAGCATGGGGGCGCTTCAAAACATTTATGACCGTACATCCAACCGCTTAAACTGGCGGAAAGAGGGGACAGGGCTGGGAGGGTCTGGCGTAGCATACCTGCACAACAGAGCCAATATCAATTCCCGCGCCGAACTCTCTCCTAATCTGGTTATCTTTGGGCATAATAACGGTATGCCATATGGACAGACCTATAATGCCGCTATACCTCTTAAAGATCTTCCAGACGGGGCGATGTTTGCGCAGCTTTATAAATTTTTAGACGAAGAATTTGCCACAAACCATCCTTATTTGTTCTTCTCTACCGAGAAGGAAAACTATATTTATCAAATTTTTGCCGTTTATTGGACGGAAGCAGAGCCCAATCCCCCCTACTGGTCCAGCGGGATCAGCCAGAGTGATGCACTGAAAGTAGCCCAAAGCGCTCAGGAACGGTCTCAATGGATTTATGACGATGTTAAGCTTCAGGATGGAGACAGATACCTTACATTGTCTACCTGTACCTATTCTTTTACTACGAACCTTCATGCAGCAGAATCTTACCGGTTTGTGGTACAGGGCCGCTTGCTGCCTGAAAACGCAAGGCTTTCCCCTACAGCCAAAATTACCAAAAATCCTTCCCCCAAGCAGCCCCAGGTATAATTTTTGATAGAATTTTAAATATTCTGTTACATTCCCTTGCACTCAATGAATTCTCATGCTATATTTTAATACACGGGCAGTCTTTTCCAGCATTATTCCTTGTAAAATAAAAGATTAACAGTAAAAAAGGAGTCCTGAAACTATGAAGAAGTTCCACTTCAAGAAAGCGGCAGCCATCCTGCTGGCTGCAATGATGGTCTTTGCAGCCGGATGTTCCCGTGACGACACATCTACCAGCTCTGATACCAGTTCAACATCCGCCTCCACGTCCGACAGCAGCAGTAAAGGAAGCTCTAAATCTTCCAGCAAATCATCTTCCCAGGACATGAGCAAGCCGGAGATTAAGGTACAGGACAATGTATCCAAGGTTCAGGATGCAATAAAAGTAAACAAGGATATTGGCGGATACTTATATATTCCCAATACGACAGTTGACGAGCCAGTTGTCAGCGGCAAAAATTACAGCACAGTTGATGAATTCTGGGCTACCTATGATACGGTAAACGACCGCCGGAACTGGAAAAAGGAGAAGGTCAACAGCGGCGTTACAGGTTGTTTGTATATGCACTTCAACGCAAAGTATGATTCCAGGGACGACCTTTCCCATAACCTGGTTATTTTCGGGCATAATCCTGGACGCCTTGACCCCAATACAAGGTATGACGCCGCCCCTCTTAAAGACCTTCCCGATGCAATGATGTTTGCCCAGCTTTACAAATATCTTGATGAGGATTTTGCCAAAAAGAATCCTTATATTTACTTCTCCACCAATAATGAAAACTATATTTACCAGGTATTCGCTGCTTATTATACAGAAGCAGAAACAGATCCCAAATATTATTCCAGCAACCTGAGTGCAAAGGACGCTTTAACTGTTGCAAAAGAAGCTGTACAACGTTCGCAGATGACTTATAAAGATGTGAAGCTGGAAGAAGGGGACAAGTTTATCACCCTTTCCACCTGCACCTATGAGTTTACCGAAGGCATGACCCCTGCACAGGCTCTGGCGGCTTCTGACACGCACCGCTATGTTGTTATGGGGAAACTGCTCCCCGCCAACGCCAGAGGCGATGCAACTGCAAATGTTGCTAAAAACCCATCTCCAAAAATGCCGGCGGATGTAGCATAAGCTGCTGCCATAGTAAAACCTCAGCCCTCCTCAGCGCCTTTTTGCTGGGGAGGTCTGTTTTTCAGGCGAGTTTTTCTGGGGCGCAGTTCCTGAACTTGGGGATCTAAGAGCCTGTTTAGAATCTCCCCGCGCACGTCTTAGCGGCGGATTTTCCGCCC
>CAOJXI010000092.1 GCA_948465665.1 uncultured Clostridia bacterium
GCCCCCTGGACCCGAAACCTTTTTAATCCGCCCTAGCTTGTACTCGTCTTAGCTTATCCCCGCAAATCTGCTTTTCCAATATTTTAGGCCGGGGATCTTCAGCAGATTCCCGGCCCTTTTAATCAACCTATTGGAGAAGGAGCCTGACTTGACGCAGAATTATTACTTTCCCCGGTATCCTCCATCAAAGAAACCGTAACGTCAAATTTTTTATCACTATACCCAGTTGTCCGGCGATAAATGCTCAAAGAAACAGAATCCCCTGGTTTTTTACCAAATACAGCATTTTTCAATTCATTTGACGAAGTAATCGCAACCCCGTCAATCGCATAAATGATGTCCCCGGCAACAACACCCTTAGCAGCAATATCGGAACCTTCCTCAGTAGAAATAATCATAGCACCTTGTGGGATTTGGTAGGAAGCGGCGGTATAAGCGTCTATTGTCTGAACAACGATCCCGAATTTAACCCGTCCTGTCACCCTTCCATAAGCCTTCAGGTCGTCAATAATTGGTTTTGCTTCAGTAATAGGGATAGCGAACCCAATCCCCTCATAAACCGTAGAAGCAACCTGGGAAATTTTCGCAGTGTTAATGCCAATTACCTGACCGTATTCATTAACAAGCGCACCGCCGGAATTTCCGGGATTGATAGCAGCATCTGTTTGGATGTAAGTAAAATCTGTTGGGGAAGAGGAAAGGGAACGATTAACAGCTGAAACAATCCCCTGTGTAACGCTTCCGGCTAAAGTTAAACCTCTGGGGTTGCCAATAGCAACCACCTTTTCGCCAACCCGAAGCTGATCCGAATTCCCAAACTCTGCAAACTGCAAATTTTCCGCATTAATTTTAATGACGGCAATATCGGTGTCATCGTCAGCCCCAATCACTCTTGCTTCATATTCCTGGCCGTTTTCCATAACAACCTTTAGGCCGGACGCGTTTTCGATTACGTGAGCGTTGGTAAGGATGTACCCATCGTCAGACATAATGATGCCGGAACCTTCGTTAGGGGTCATAATGGATTGAATACTGGAGCCGCTGCCATAGTTAAGGATTCCTACAACAGAAGGTTTTACTTTTTCGGCAATATCGGGGGTGGATAAAGGTTCGCCTTCTGTTGTGCTGGACGATGGAGGGGTTGGACGGTCAGTAAGGGTAAGCCCTGGGCTGGATGGGTCAACTTCAGATTCTTCGGAAATATCGCTGGAGCTGATGGAAGAAGAAGTATAGTCAGAAGGATTTTCAGCAATATTCCCACCCAGCATATACCAGGCTCCCACCCCAGCCAAACACAGCACCCCAAGCCCGGCAGCAAGCCCCAGAATACTGAGCGCAATTTTTGCGCCCTTCTTCTGGCTGATTTTCTGGCGGCTTTTAGCGTTGTCGTATTCTTCAAAGTTCCATTTGTAAGGTTCGGAACTGTTCAAAGCATTAGAGTCCTGCCAGCTTCCCTGGCTGTTCCTGTTCCCCGACGGCTGGGAGGAAGCCCCATAGGGGTTCCGATAACCAGACGGGCCATATCCATACCCGTTCCCGCCGTGGTAATTTCCCTGAGAAGAGCCTTGAAAACCTTGGGAGGAATTTCCTGAATATCCCTGCTGCCCATTAGGGTTCCATTGGTTTTGCCCATATCCGCCATAATAGGGGTTAGAAGAGGAACCTCCACCCATGCCGCTGCTTTGCGGGTTTTGCGGCTCCTGGGAATTCTGCGGGCGTTCAGGAGGCGGGGGATTTTGCTGGTTCTGCTGTTCTGCGGTTTCCTGCGGACGTTCCAGAGGAATTTGATGTTCCTGGGGTTCATTCCCTTCCTGTGGAAAATCATTCTCATTATGGTTGAAGTCGCTCATATCTGTATAAACCTCCTCAAAAATAACGCAAAAATCAAAAAGCTGGATGATTTAACTTGTGCACAGCCTATCCTACGATATGAAAATTATATCGAAAAAATGTGACAAATACATGATGAAACACAGATAGTTTCTAAACTTTTTATGACAATACGCCTCTTAAGGTTTAAATTTTTCACCCTTTCTGGCATTTTTTGGAGAAGCAGAAGGCAGGGAAAAGACAAACTGGCAGTATTCGCCTTCTATACTGTTTACTATGATTTCCCCAGAATGAAGGTTTACAATCGAACGAACAATATGCAAACCCAGCCCTACGCCGTTTTTATCCAGACTCCGGGACTTATCAGTTTTGTAGAAGCGGTCAAATACATGGGAGATTTCATCTTTTGGGATGCCCGCTCCTGAATTTTTTACGCCGATATAAGTGATATCCCCTTCAGGCACAAAACTAAATTCAAGATAACCCCCGTCGTTGACAAACTTGACGGCATTGTCGATTAAATTATAAACAACCTGATGGATTAAATCAGGATCAGCATCTACCATAACTTTTCCATGGTCAAGGCCGCGCACATCCAGATGTTTTCCCTCTATAGCCTGCTCAAAAGTAAATACAGTTGTCACCACAATTTCGTTAATATCGAATTCCCTTCGGTGCAGTGTTGTCTCGCCTGCCTCAATCCGCGCCATGTCCAGCATGGAACGGACAAGCCGGGAAAGCCGCCTGACTTCTTCGGACACAACCCCTAAATAATAATCCCGCTTTTCATCCGGGATGGTGCCGTCTAAAATTCCGTCAATAAATCCCCCGATGGTGGTCATAGGAGTTTTTAATTCATGGGAAACATTGGCGACAAAGCTTCGGCGGGTTGATTCCATTGCCCCTAGGGAAGAAGCCATATTATTAAACGCCATCCCCAGACGGTCTATTTCTGTATAACCTTCTACGGGAATTCTGATTGTAAAATCGCCGTTAATAAAGCTCTGGGTTGCATCCAGCATTTCACGCAAAGGACGTACAAGGCGGTTTGTGACAAAATAGATTGCAATAAAGGAAACCAGCAGTACTAAAAATGCACTGAGCAGGAACATTTGAATCATTTCAATGAGAAAAGAATTAATTGCGTCTGCGGAAATCGAGCCAAAAAGCACCCCGACTTTAGCGCCGCCTGTCTCCACCGGAATGGCCGCGCAATAATAACGGCTGTTATAAATCCCGCCCATATTGCTGATCTCCTGGAAGCCGCCCTTTAAGGCTTGGGACATGATCTGGCTGTCAATCTGGTTTGCAAGATGGTTACAGTTAGAGCCATGGGAACAGATTAATGTATTTCCCTCCAAGTCAGTAAGGTAAATATCTGCATCAATGGCATTTCCCAAAACTGTATAAATCGGTAAAATAGTATTCTGTGTTACACCTGCATAATTATTTAGCTGGTAATTCGTTACCGTGACATTAGCAGCCTGCCGGAGATTTCGGTTGAGCAGTTCAAACTTGTCCATTTTAAAATACTGCCCTACCAACATCATAAAAATAGTGCCTAGAAAGGTAATAGCCGCTAAAATAATCGCGCTGCATACACTGAAATATTTGGAAAATAGGCTTTGCTGCATGAAACCACTCCTCCAATTTCCTCCTGCCTGCCGAAAAAATCCAAGTTTATAATATATACTGGGTCTAATTTTTAATTTAGAGATCCGCTTTTATACAAGGTATAAAAAAGCGGGACGATGCAAAACCGTCCCGCGGTCTAAGAGCCTGTTTAAATTCTGGACGTGGGCAGTCTGAGGAAAAATGTGCAGGCATGGTGTGTGCGGGGAGATTCTAAACAGGTTCTTACACAGGCAATGTCAAAATTCTTTATTCATGGACTTCAAACTTGTACCCAACGCCCCAAACTGTCTTTAACAGCCATTTATCCGAAACGCCCTCTAACTTTTCCCTCAAGCGTTTAATGTGTACATCTACAGTCCTGGAATCGCCATAGTATTCAAATCCCCAAACCTCGTCCAGAAGCTGGTCACGGGTATATACGCGGTTTGGATGGCTTGCCAGATGATATAAAAGTTCCAATTCCTTTGGAGGGGTGTCCACGGCTTTGCCATCTACTTTAAGCTCATATTTGACCATATTCACTACAAGTTTATCATAAACAACCTCTTTGCTGTTGTTTTCTGAGGAAGAATTCCCTGTACGGCGCAAAACAGCCTTAACCCTTGCTACAATTTCCTTTGTATCAAAGGGTTTGACAACATAATCGTCCGCGCCCAGCTCCAATCCAAGCACCTTGTCAAATGTTTCGCCTTTGGCGGTAATCATAATGATTGGGCAGTCCGATTTTTTACGTATTTCCCGGCATACCTGCCAGCCGTCCAGCTTGGGCATCATAATATCCAATAAGATAATATCCGGTGGGTTTGCATTAAACTGCGTCAGGGCCTCCTCCCCATCGTTTGCAAGGTATACGGTATGACCCTCTTTCTCTAAGTACAGCCGAAGCAGTTCACAGATATTTTTATCGTCATCCGCTATTAGGATTTTAAATGCTGACATGTTGTTATGCCTCCTTTTTTCAAATCCTTTTTGAAATGTGTTTGACAGGCTCTCAGGGTTCTACTTTATGGTATACCCTATTTCCTTTCAAACTTCATAATAGCATTAGTATATGCTTCTTCCATTATACAATACTTTTGACTGGATATGTGAATCTTTTTTAAAGTTTTCCAAAAAGTTTTCTCAAAAAATCCCTTTTATATTGTCATATTGCTAAATTTGGCCCGGGTTGCTGGAATTCTGGCAGGATTTTTACATTTAGCTGAAGAATTAAGTCTGGATTTTTTTCTCAAAATGGCGTACAATAAAAAAGGAATTAAAAAATATGGACGGTGACGGCATGATAACAATGACAGACCTTTTGCCAGACTACTTAACGCCCCATATACGGATGATTAATCCGGCAGTATGTTTTCATCTGGATATCAATACATTGCTGCTGGATATTGATAATACACTTTCTACACACGGAAATCCAGAGCCTTATTTGGGAGTAAAAGACTGGGTTCATACAATGGTTGAAGGAGGAATCCAGCTTATTATTGTTTCCAATAATAACGAAAGGCGCGTGTCAACATTTGCGAAAAAGCTGGGGCTGCCCTATATTGCACGGGCAGCCAAACCCCTTCCGTTTGCCTTTCGCCGGGCAATGGAACAGATGCACTGTTTTCCTTGCAATGCTGCGGTAATTGGTGATCAGTTGTTTACAGATATGCTTGGGGGAAGCCTGGCGGGGATTCGTGGAATCCTGATAACGGAAATTACTCCCGAAAAGGGTTGGTTTTTCCGGTTAAAACGGAGATTAGAACGTCGCATTTTGGAGAAGATGAAGAATGTGGATGATAGCGTTTTTATAAATTAGGAACCTGTATTTATAACCGGGCGATGCTGGATGGGCGGAAAATCCGCCGATAAGACGTGCGCGGGGAGATTCTAAACAGGCTCTTACAGAAGGGAGTGTCAAAATGGCTTGGTTTGGGCCGGCGGGAACACCGGAAAGCTTTTCAGCAAAAGGTTTTAAACATACCGAACAAATGCCGGAATATCTTCAGCAAATGGGTTTAACCGCCTTTGAATACCAATGCGGCAGAGGCGTCCGGGTTCGCCGGGAATCTGCTGAAAAACTGGGGGAAATAGCTAAAGAAAAAGGGATTCGCCTTACTCTCCACGCGCCATATTATATCTCGCTGTCCAGCGTAGAGGAGGAAAAACGTGAAAACAGTATTCAATATATCCTTCAATCTGCGCAGGCGTGCCATTGGATGGGAGGTGACAGGATAGTTGTACATTCCGGTTCCTGTGCAAAGATGACACGTGAACAGGCGGTTGTACTTGCAAAAGAAACCCTAAAAAAGGCACAGCAGGTTTTAGATACTGAGGGGCTTTCCGAAATCCATATCTGCCCTGAAACCATGGGGAAAATAAACCAGCTTGGTTCTTTAGAGGAAGTTTTGGAACTTTGTTCCGTGGACGAAAGGTTTTTGCCCTGTATTGACTTTGGGCATCTTAACGCCCGCAGTTTGGGCGGATTAATGACCTTTGAGGCAATGGAAAAGGTTTTTACTGCTATTGAAAATAAGCTGGGAATAAACCGTCTGCGTTGTTTCCACTCTCATTTTTCTAAAATCCAGTATACTGCCGGAGGGGAAAAATGTCACCTTACCTTTGCAGATAACCAGTATGGCCCTAATTTTGAACCAGTTGCAGAATTAACGGTGAAAAAAGGCTGCCATCCGGTTTTTATATGTGAATCAGCGGGAACCCAGTCCGAGGATGCCTGCACAATGCGAGACTTATACCTTGCGGCAGGAGGTGAACTTTCCAAAACGTAATCATTGGCATAAACCAATAAAAGATCACTAAATCATAAGTAAGAACCTGTATTCATAACCGGGGGATGCTGGATGAACGGGGATTTTTCCAGCCAGACAAGGTGGCGTTCCCCAGCAATCCTGACGGATTGCAAGGGAAAGCGACGCAGTATAGCGGGAAAGAACGCTCAGACAGCGTTCAGAGGTCGTGAATACAGTTTCTAAAGCAGTAGAAAGGAAGTTGCTTTATGGACAAGATACAGGAACTTTTCACACGTATTCCAGATGAAATAGACGCTGTCCTTATAACGTCTTCGGTCAACCGCCAGTATTATACAGGGATGCGTTCCAGCGCAGGAATTTTATTCGCTGCACGCCAGAAGGCGTATTTTTTGATTGATTTTCGTTATATTGAGCTGGCAAAGAAGACTGTGCGCAACGCAGAAGTAATACTGTTGGAGGGGAGCGGGAAAGACATGCTCCAGAAAATTATCCAGGAGCATGGGATAAAAAAAGTTGGGATTGAAAGCACCCACCTTTCCGTTTCAGAATATATTAAATTCCAGGAGTTCGTTTCCCCGGCTGAACTGCTTTTTGATAATTGTGTCAATAACGCCATTGAACGCCAGCGTATGGTTAAGACCGAACAGGAGCTTAAAGTAATTGAATCCTGCCAGGCGCTGACAGATTTGACCTTTACCCATATATTGGATTTTATCCGGGAGGGCCGTACTGAAAAAGAAATTGCATTGGAAATGGAATACTTCATGCGCAAAAACGGGGCGCATGAAGTTGCGTTTTCTACCATTGTCGTTTCCGGGGCCAATTCATCCCTCCCCCATGGCGTGCCTTCCGATAAAAAGGTAGAAAAGGGCGATTTTGTTACAATGGATTTTGGGGCGGAGATAGACGGCTATCGTTCCGATATGACCCGGACTGTTGCCGTTGGGCAGGTAGACGACGAACACCGCCGCCTTTATGACACTGTCCTGAAAGCCCAGCTTGCTGCCCTTGACGCTATTGCTGTCGGCAAGGTTTGCAGCGATATTGATAAAGTAGCAAGGGATTTCATTTATGGGGCTGGTTACGAGGGATGCTTCGGCCATGGCTTGGGCCACAGTGTTGGGCTGGAAATCCATGAATCCCCCCGGTTTTCTTCCACCTGTTCCGATATCTGCCAGCCAGGGCTCATTATGACTGTCGAACCCGGGATTTACCTGGAGGGACGCTTTGGATGCCGCATTGAGGATATGATTTATATTACCCCCGCCCACGAGGTGAAAGACCTCACCAAAAGCCCCAAAGAACTCATCTGCCTCTGATTTGAATATGCAGTAAACCTAATTTGTACATCAATTCCCAGGAATTTTCCAAAAACCCTTGCAAAATGTCCTTTCTTACGATAGAATAGTATGAACAATGCCCTTTTTAAACCGTTTGCCCCCATGGGGAACGGACGAAGATCATATTTTTGGAGGTTTTTTTATGGTAACTGCTGGTGATTTCAGAAACGGCGTAACCTTTGACATGGACGGAAACGTCTACCAAATCATCGAATTCCAACACGTAAAGCCCGGAAAAGGCGCAGCTTTTGTCCGCACAAAAATCCGTAACGTAATCAGCGGAGCAGTGACAGAGCGTACCTTTAACCCAACGGACAAGTTCCCCACTGCCTTCATTGAAAGACGCGATATGCAGTATCTTTACAAAGACGGCGACCTTTATTATTTTATGGACAACGAAACCTATGAGAACATTCCGATTAACGCTGAAAAACTTGGAGACAACTTTAAATTTGTAAAAGAGAACCTGGATGTCAAGGTACTCTCCTACAAAGGGGTTGTTTTTGGCGTAGAGCCGCCTTTCTTCATTGAACTGCAAGTAACCAAAACAGATCCTGGCTTTAAGGGCGACACTGCTACCAACGCCACAAAGCCCGCCACCCTGGAAACCGGCGCAGAAATCCGCGTTCCTTTGTTCATCAACGAGGGCGACATGATCCGCATTGACACCAGAACCGGCGAATACATGGAGAGGGCGTAACATACCCTTTAAATAAGGAGAAATTTTATGACCATTACTGAAAAAGTCTCCTACCTGAAAGGGCTGATGGAGGGGCTTTCCATTGATTCTCTGTCAAAGGAAGGCAAAGTGTTTCATGCTATTTTAGACACGCTGCAGGAGATGGCTCTTTCCATAGAGGAAAATTCCAAAGTAATCGACGAAATGACCGAAGCAGTGGAAATGATTGACGATGATCTTACCGCTGTTGAGAATATGGTTTATGGAGACGATGACAACGACAGCTTCAATTTCGACGACGATGAAGAGGACGACGATATTTATGAAGTTACCTGCCCGGAATGTGGAAAAACGTTTAAAGTAAGCGAGGATATGCTCGATGACGGAGAAACGGTCTGCCCTTCCTGCGGCCAGTCGCTGGAATTTGACCTGCAAATCGACCCGTCCAGCGACGATCCCGATAACGAACCAATCCATTTTTAATGCAGGCAGTTAAAATTCAGCCAGGCTGTACAAATTTGTACAGCCTGGCTTTTTTAACGTGGGTTCGGCGAAAATTTATGGTTTTCTGCTTGCGGTACGCCATCATCCGCAAATCGTTGGTTTGCTGGATGGCTGCAAGAGGAAACTTGGAGGTTTTGTCCAACGTTGGCGACGCTAGTTCAGCAGAGCTGAACTGGGACGAAGCGGAAGAAAGCCCGCTATATGGGGCTGCCTCAACGAAGCTGGTTCCAATGCCAATCTGGTTCTTCCCCCTGAGCAGTTCCAGCGGGCTTTTAATTTTAAATACTGACGAAACGGTTAGTTATCAGGCTCTTAGAGCCTGTTTAGAATCTCCCCGCGCACGTCTTAGCGGCGGATTTTCCGCCCAGACTGCGTTAAAAATCCTTGTA
>CAOJXI010000093.1 GCA_948465665.1 uncultured Clostridia bacterium
TGTCCAACTCTGGCGGGCTGAGTTCAGCAGAGCTGAACTCGGACGAAGCGGTTAGTTTTCAGTTTCTTAGGTAAGGTTTCTGTTATCTTTCAGCCTGCTGGGGTATTTCGCGCCTGGCGGGTTCAGTTCAGCAGAGCTGAACTGGCGACCAGGGGGCTTTTGAGGACTGCGTTGCGCGCAACGCCGCCCCCTGGACCCGAAACCTTTTTAATCCGCCCCAGCTTGTACTCGTCTTAACTTATCCCCGCAAATTTGCTTTATTAAAATCACATTAATAATATGCTCTTCCAAGATGCGGGGACATTTCCGCTCTTGGCTTTCCATAAAATTTTTACATATCCGTTAGGAGACTTCAACATGACAATTTTTGACGCAATCCTCCAGGGCATTATCCAAGGATTAACTGAATTCCTTCCCGTATCCAGTTCAGGACATCTGTCTCTGATCCAGCACTTTACCGGGCAGGGCGGGGAAGTAGGCGGAAGTTTCTCTATCATGCTGCATTTTGGGACTTTGGTTGCTGTTTTTATTGCCTTCTGGCCCACTATTTGGGAGCTGATCCAGGAGGCGTTCAAAATGGTAGGAGATTTATTTCGCGGCAGGCTGAAATCCAAAACCAATAATCCGCGCCGCCGGATGATATGGATGTTGTTGCTGGCGTTGGTTCCTTTGTTTGCAGTCCTTCCCTTAAAGGATTTTTATTCCTCCCTTTCAGAAGACAACAGTATCATTGCAGAGGGGATATGTTTTCTTCTGACTTCGGCGCTTCTCCTTCTTTCAGACCATGTTGTCAAAGGCAAAAAGGGCCCCCTCAAAATGAATCCCAGGGATGCGGTTGCCATTGGCGTTGCTCAGGCGATTGCGCCCCTTCCTGGCGTTTCCCGTTCTGGGTCTACGATTTGTACAGGTCTGGTTATGGGCTTGAACCGGGAATTTGCAGTAGCCTTTTCTTTTATTTTAGGCATCCCAGCCGTTTTAGGGGCAAATATCCTGGAATTTAAAGATGTTCTGGAAGGTACTGCCCAGACTGCACCAGTATCTGTTTTAATTGTAGGTATGGTGGTTTCCTTGGTTGTGGGACTTTTGGCTATTTGGATGGTAAAGGTACTTGTCAATAATGACCGTTTCCGCTATTTCGGATATTATACCCTTGTTTTAGGCGTTGTAGTTTTAGGTCTGGGTATTTTTGAACAGGTGAAGGGTATGACTATATTTCAAATGATTCATGGATAGGTTTTCGTCTATCTGTCCTGGTATTTGTCTTTGGCTTATGTCCACAGATTAAGCTCTTAAAATTATGTAACTTATTTGAAAGGACTGACACAGTTGGCTGGTAAATCATCCCGTTCCAAATCGTCTTCCAAGCGCTCGTCCTCCAGGCCGACAGCGGCACAGCGCCAGGAAATGGCACGCAAACAAATTTGGGCGATTGTACTTTTTGCTGTAGGTATATTGTTTTTATTTCTTTCCCTTATAAAAGGCCAGGATAAAAATTTCTGGCAGATTCTCCATAATATGTTGTATGGCCTGTTTGGATGGTGCGGAGCCCTCCTTGGGCCGTTGTTAATCTATATTGCAGTTATGATAACTATGGATAAGACCATAATATCTGTACGGGCAACAGTTATAGAAGCAGTTGTCTTATTAACTTTGCTTTGTGGCATTACACAGGTATTTGGAGCAGGCATCCCGGATATAAAGGGTTTTTGGAAAAGCCTGTCAGCGCTGTACCAGCAGGGGGTATCCCTGTCTGGAGGCGGGCTGCTGTCGGGTTTAGTGGGAATCCCATTATTGGCCCTTATTGGCAAATGGCCGTCAGTGATTGTAATCTTTTTACTTATTTTTGTATTTGTGATGCTGCTCACAGGCACAACCCTGCGGCAGTTTTTCCACAAAGCGTCCCAGCCGGTCAAGAAGGTTGGGGAAGTATATACAAAGAAAGTAGCAAGCCGGGAACCGCCCAAGTTTAATATTGATGTGCCTTTGGATGATGATTTGGAAGCGTTTTCAGATGGGGAGCGGCTTCCCCAGCATCCAGTCAGTTCCCCAAAAGGGAGCCTGACAGGGGCACAAAAGCTGATGCAGATAAACGACAAACTGCTTGACCCGCCTACCGCACAGGAGGAAAAGCAGGAACCGGACAAGCCTGCTCCTGAAAAAAAGAAGAAGGAACCGGAAAAAGAAAAGGAACATGATGGAGCCTTAGATCAAATAGACGATTTAATCAGCCGTATGCTGAACGGCGACCGCAGCAAGGAACGTCCGGCAGGCAGTTCAAGCACGTCCAGCGAATCAGCGGCAAACCTGTTGGAAATAGCGAATACGTCCAAAAGGCGGGAAATCCCCGCTCAGGCAGTATTAAAGGAAATCCAGGCAGAGCAGCAAATTCCAATCCCTGTGGAACGTGAAAAAACTGCTGAACCCATTGCCAAAACCTCGGAAACACCTTCAAGAAAATCGCAGGAGGATAAAGGGGAAACGGTTGCAGAAGAAGAAATTGCCAGAGAAATACAGGAAACGGCAGAAGAGCAGAAAATGCCAGAGGAATATATCCATCCGCCTGTGGAATTGCTGAACCAGCCCAAAGCCCCCGCCGAGGATGATATTTCAGAAGAGCTGAAAGCCAACGCCGCCCGTTTGGTGGATACCCTGAAAAGTTTTGGGGTACAGACAAGGATAGTGGATATTTCACGCGGCCCGGCAGTAACGCGGTATGAGCTTCAGCCCTCCGCAGGGGTAAAAATCAGCCGTATTACAAGCCTTGCAGATGATATAGCGCTTAATTTGGCAGCGGCAGGGGTGCGTATAGAAGCCCCTATTCCCGGAAAGGCTGCTGTTGGGATCGAGGTTCCCAATAAAGTGGTAAGTTCTGTTGCAATCCGCGAGGTGATTGATTCCCAGGAATTCGGCGACGCTTCCAGCCGTTTAACGGTAGCTTTGGGCAGGGATATTGCCGGAAATATCGCGTTGGCGGATTTGGCAAAAATGCCCCATCTTTTGATTGCAGGTTCTACCGGCTCCGGTAAATCGGTTTGTATTAACTCTTTTATTGTAAGCCTTTTGTTTAAATCCTCCCCTGATGAAGTTAAACTTTTGATGGTTGACCCAAAAGTTGTTGAACTGGGGATTTATAACGGCGTCCCCCATTTGCTGGTTCCGGTTGTAACCGATCCCCGGAAAGCTGCCGGGGCTTTGAACTGGGCTGTTACAGAGATGCTTCACCGTTACCAGAGTTTTGCAGAAAACAGCGTCCGGGATTTGAATGGTTTTAACAGGCTTGCGGCATCCAGGGATGATTTACAGCCCATGCCCCAGATTGTTATTATTATTGACGAGCTGGCTGATTTGATGATGGCAGCCCCGAACGATGTGGAAGACGCTATCTGCCGCCTTGCCCAGATGGCGCGCGCTGCCGGGATGCACCTGGTAATTGCTACACAGCGGCCTTCCGTTGATGTTATCACAGGCGTTATTAAAGCAAATATCCCTTCAAGGATTGCCTTTGCTGTTTCCTCACAGGTAGATTCCCGGACTATCCTTGATTCCAGCGGTGCGGAAAAACTGCTTGGCAAAGGTGACATGCTCTTTAATCCTGTGGGTGCGTCGAAACCGGTTCGTGTGCAGGGCTGTTTTGTAAGCGACGCAGAAGTAGAAACTGTTGTGGAATTTATTAAAAACGGCGGTTCGGCAGTATATGACAATAATATTATGGAAGAAATTGAAAAACAGGCAGTTGCTGAAAAATCGAAAGGCGGAAACAGCGACGGCGGCGGGTTTGATGAGGAAGACGACATGCTTCCGGCAGCAATAGAGGTAGTGGTTGAAGCAGGTATGGCTTCTACATCGTTTTTGCAGAGACGGTTAAAGCTGGGCTATGCAAGGGCTGCGCGCATAATGGACGATATGGAACAGAAAGGGATTGTAAGCGCAGCAGACGGAAGCAAGCCAAGACAGGTTTTGCTGTCAAAGGAACGTTGGATGGAAATGAAGCTGAACCAGCCGGAATAAAAAGCCCGGTTTCAGGGAATCAGGGTCAGGGCAGCATCCCCGGTTATGAATACAGGTTCAAATAAACAACAGAAAGGAAAAAGTACATGGGTTCAGCATATATGCCGGACAGGAAAGGTTTCCTTCCGGTGTCAGTCGAAGATATGCGCCAGCGGGGCTGGCAGGAAGCCGATATTATATGTGTGACAGGGGATGCTTATGTAGACCATCCATCCTTTGGAATATCCTTGACTGCAAGGGTGTTGGAGTCAGAAGGGCTCAGGGTAGCAATGCTTCCCCAGCCCCGCCTGGATACAGATAAAGATTTTACCCGGTTTGGGCGGCCAAAACTGGCTTTTTTTGTCACCAGCGGGAATATAGATTCCATGGTTAATAATTATACAGTTGCAAAGAAAAAGCGTTCCGAGGATGTGTATTCCCCAAACGGCAAAGCAGGCGGGCGGCCTGACCGCGCCGTTATCTGGTATTGCCGGAAAATCCGGGAAATTTATGGGGATATTCCCATTATCATTGGAGGTCTGGAAGCGTCTTTAAGGAGGTTTGCACATTATGATTATTGGGACGATGAAGTCCGTCCGTCCATTTTAGCAGATTCCGGGGCGGATTTGCTAATTTATGGCATGGGTGAACACCAAACAAGGGAAATTGCAAGGGGGCTGTCAGAAGGGAAAAAGCCCTCGGAACTGCATGATATTAGGGGAATCTGCTATTTCGATAACCTGAATACAGAAATACCCAACTCGGTATCCTGTGCATCCTTCGACCATGTAAAAGCTGATAAAAGAACCTATGCAAGAGCTTTTCAAATTCAGATGGACGAGCAGGATGCAGTAAACGGAAGGCCGATTACGCAAAAGCATGGGGACAGGCTCCTGGTTCAGACTGCTCCTTCTATCCCTCTGGGACAGGAAGAACTGGACGAAGTTTTCCGCCTGCCGTTTCAAAGGATGTACCACCCTATGTATGAACCTTTAGGCGGGGTTCCGGCGATTGAAGAAGTGGAATTTTCCATTATGCACAACCGGGGCTGCTTTGGAAATTGTAATTTCTGCGCCATTACCTTCCACCAGGGGCGGCATGTTACTTCTCGGAGCAAAGAATCCGTGTTGGAGGAAGCCCGTTCCTTTCTGGACAATCCCCGCTTTAAAGGCTATATCCACGATGTAGGCGGGCCGACTGCAAATTTTCGAGGGCCTTCCTGTGAAAAGCAGCTTAAATCCGGCCTGTGCCGCGGAAGAAAATGCCTATCCCCAAAGCCCTGCCCAAACCTGAAAGCGGATCATTCGGAATATGTGGAAGTCCTCCGGGAAATGCGGGCAATCCCTGGAATTAAAAAGGTTTTTGTCCGTTCCGGCATACGGTATGATTACCTGCTGGCAGATAAGAATACCAGATTTATGGATGAGCTTGTACGGCATCATATCAGCGGGCAGTTGAAAGTTGCCCCGGAACATTGCAGCAACCATGTCTTAGCAAAAATGGGCAAACCGCCGATTGAAGTATTCGACCGGTTTTGCAGGCAGTTTTTTCAGGCGACCCGCCGGGCAGGCAAGGAACAATATTTGGTGCCTTACCTTATGTCTTCCCATCCTGGTTCTACCTTGCAGGATGCAGTACAGCTTGCCATGTACCTGAAAAAGAACCGCATCCATCCCGAACAGGTACAGGATTTTTACCCTACGCCGGGAACGCCTTCCACCTGCATGTTTTATACAGGGCTTGACCCTTCCACCATGGAACCGGTTTTCGTCCCCAAATCCCCGGAGGAAAAAAGGCTTCAGCGGGCTTTACTACAGTATTACAAACCAGAAAACCGCCGGACAATTATAGAAGCCCTCCAAAAAGCCGGACGGGAAGATTTAATTGGTTTTGGGGAAAACTGCCTGGCAGCTCCTGACCGGGAACACGCTGCATCCAAGCGCCAGGAACAGGAGCGGGAACGCATTTTAAAGGCTGCTTATAAGCTGGGAAAACGCCCTGCCCCAACATCAAAGAGAAAGGACAATCAACATGGCTCAAACTCCCAAACGCGGAACCAAAACCACCGCAAAACGAAAAAGCACTTCTAAATCTTCCCCACGCCGGAAAAAACCACAGAAATTAAAGATAGCTCCCTATTTGGTAGCTGCGGCGTTCTGTATCCTTTGCCTGTGTATTACTCTGGCGGATTATGTCAACCCCTTTTCTATTTTTCCCACATGGGATGAAATCTTTTCCGTTATGGATCAAATCGGCGGAAATGGATCAGGGGATTCTGACGGCAATGGAGATCCTTCAGGAACCATTGCTGCTCATTCTACTGTAAAAGTACATATGATTGATATTGGACAAGGGGATTCCATCCTAATTGAAGCCCCGGAAGCAAATGTTCTGATTGACGCAGGGGAAAACGGAAAAGGCGACGATGTAATTGACTATCTCAAGGCCCATGGAATTTCTACCCTTGATATTGTTATTGGAACCCATGCACATTCTGACCACATTGGCGGGCTTGACGATGTAGTCCGCGGGATGAATGTGAAAAAGGTAATCCTTTCAGAGATTGCGGAAGAATCAGTTCCGACAACAAAAACCTATACCAGCCTGCTGACTGCCATTTTAGAAAAAAACCTTACGATTACAACTGCAAAAGTAGGCGATACTTATAATCTGGGGGATGGGGCAGCTTTGCAGATCGTCGGCCCCAACGGGGTGTTTAAAGACCTTAATAATACTTCTGTTGTATGCAGGCTGACCTATGGAAATAATTCCTTCCTTTTTACCGGGGACTGCGAAGACAAAGCTGAAGCTGCGATTCTTCAGCGGAAAGGTATTACCGTTTCCGCTGACGTACTCAAGGTTGGGCATCATGGGAGCGATACCTCTACCAGCGATGAATTTTTAGCTGCCGTTGATCCTGATATTGCATTAATTTCTGTTGGGACTGGAAATACTTATGGGCATCCCATTCCCTCTACCCTTGAAAAGCTGGAGCAGAATGATGTTAAAATTTACCGTACTGATTTATCAGGTTCAATTATAGTAACATCTGATGGGAAAAACCTTTCTGTAACAACCGAAAAATGAGGTGGTACTCCTTGAATGGAAAATATTTGGCGGTAGACCGTATAGAAGGCGAATTTGCGGTTTGCTATGATGATGACAACCAGAAATATGATATTCCTTTGTGTGATGTTGATTTGCCAGATGAAATTTCTGAGGGAGACATTTTAAAGCTGGATGAGAATGGAAGGCTGGGGCTTGACGGGGAAGAAAAAAAGCGCCGTCAGCAAGCAAATTTAGACCTGCTGCGGCGCCTGATGGGAAAGGTTTGATTCCTCCTTTAACCTGCAGGTATTACCAGGCGTCCCCCTCTTTATCAATCAGCCAAGGCATAATTCGACATTCAACCCGATAGCTGCGGAGAATTTTCAGCACCCGTTCCGCTTCTTTGCGGCTGAACCCTGACAGGCAGTCCATTACCTCTTTCCCTCGTGCATATTCCATCTGTCCCAGAACTTCCGAAATCCCCTGAGCCTGTTCTACGGGGATTCCCAAAGCCTCTGCTAACCCTGCCGTCAATTTGTCCTTATCCTTTTTGGGGCTTTTAAGCTCCACTTGGAAGCGGTTTGTAGTTTCTACCCGAAGCAAATCTCCCTTTTTGTCCAGATAACACCGAACCCAAACCCCGACAAAATCAATTTCCGTCACACATTCGTCAACCTTCCGAACCCGTTGGGGGTATTTTTCCGCAAATTCCTCATATGGAAGGTCTAAAAAAGCCACATTGGGGCCAAACACTGCCAAATCCACAGAAAAGCTGTCATCCTCCCGGCTTGTCCACTCCAAGCCGGGAGTTCCTCCGTCTAAAGCCTGGAGCATGAAACGATCTGCCCTTCTGTCATTCAAAGTTATGGAACGCTCCGACACTTCAAAACGGTTGACAGCCCTTTCCTCAATCTGTTTTTTCAGTGTTTCCGCCCGGTCGGTTCCAGCGATATACTTTTTAAATATTGCCTTCCTGTTGGTATATTCATGAGGGACATTAATCCACTCGTCAGGATGGTTTGGACACCGGAAAAAGGGGATTTCCTCAATGGCCCTAAAACTAACGCCTCCTGGCAGTTCACCCTCAACAGCTGCACCGCCAATATAATACTTTATCTCTTTTGTTTCGGCTTTGCACTTAGGGCAGACTGCACTTTCATAATTATGACGGTAAACAATTTGGTAAAGGTTGGGGGGAGCGTCGTCATACAAGGTAATTTTAGCTAAAATACGGCAGCAATAACGAAATGTACCAAGTTCCAGATAATCCGCCAGGCTTTCCAGGGATACTTCCACAGGGACAGGTTTGGGCGGGTTTTGTTTTAACTGGTAGGCTTTTATGGCTTTTGCAGGGAAACGGTATTCACTGTCTCCAAGCAGTTTGGCGGATTGTTCCAGATACCATGCCCAGAATTTCATCCGGCGGATTTTTCGCTGTCCCGGGCTGGCTTCCTCGTTTGCCCCTGTCCAAGCTTCAGAAGCTTCCCTGGCTGCGTCCCAGTCGTAACTGTCCAGGTCAGAATCCGCTGCGCCGGCATACCGTTCTTCTAACAGGGGTTCATCGTGAAGGGCGGTTATTAGGGCGTTCCAGGCTGACATCCCAGCAGCAGGGGCGGAACTGTCGGGTTCGTTCTCTACGATGGACATGAAGCCTTTCATGGTTTTGACTGTTTCTGATAGCTGCTCCGGTGTGCGTTTGCCGTCCAGATAAGCGCGGGTTTCCTTTATCAGCTTTTGGGGACGCTTATCTTCAGAATCATAGGCGCTCCAGATGCGGCTGACCTTTTTGGCACAGGCCAACGCCAGTTCTGCACGCTTTTTTAGGGGTTCTGTTAAGGTTCGGGGAAGAGGATCGTCCTCTTCGCGGACTTCCCAAGGGCCGAATTCCAGCCATAGTTTACGGCGGGTGGGGAAACTTAATTCACCGGTTTCAGAGACTTCCTGTTCTGCTTGTAATAAAATGGGGTTTGGTGTTTGCAAGTTTTTCCCTCCTTTGGGTGAGTAAAGTAAATTTGCGGGGATAAGCTAAGACGAGTGCAAGCTGGGGCGGATTAAAAAGGTTTCGGGTCCAGGGGGCTTTCCTAAAAAGCC
>CAOJXI010000094.1 GCA_948465665.1 uncultured Clostridia bacterium
TGCAGCCATCCAGCAAACCAACGGTTTGCCATGATGGCGTACCTAATACCGAAAAATATAAAATTTCATCGAAAAATTTGCGGAGCAGCCTGGGACAATTCCAGGCCGTTCCTGTCGCTTTATTTTATCAAGTTCATACTATTACTGTAAAAATATATCTTTTTACCTATAAAAATCAGTTCTGGCTCTCTCTTTTTGTTGAGAATTTGCTTTAAAAAATTTTTGCTAGAATAGAACTATAAAATAGAAACAATACTTGAATTTTTCCCAACATCTGATAGAATAGAAAGAAAGCAGAACTTTGGGGGGAAAAGAATGAAAAAGGCAGTTAAACAGTCAACGCTAACCTTTATCTTAAACGGCGTATCCATTATAGCAATGTTTCTGATGGCGGTGGCTATTATCCTGTTCAGCCGGGTTACGACACAGATTGACCAGGCGAACGAAGACCGATTTGACCTTACATCCAATGCCAACAAATTTATGAACGGTTCTACATACCTTACGGACGAAGTTCGTGCATATGCGGCTACGGCAAATGAAAAGCATTATAACAATTACATGAACGAGGTCAACAATGTGAAGAGCCGCGATGAAGGCGTTGCGGCAATGAAGAAAATCGGCATTACCCAGGACGAACAGGAAATGATTAATAAAATGTCCAGTATTTCCAACGAGCTGGTTCCTCTGGAGGAAAACGCTATGGCCCGGGCGCGGGAAGGCGACCGCGACGGAGCGCTGGCGTATGTTTATGGAGAAGAATATACAAATTCTATTGCACAGATCAAAGCCCTGCGGGAGCAGTTTTTGAATACGCTGGATACACGGACAGCCAAAGAAATACATGTGCTGTCGCAGTGGGCGTCCCTGTACAGGCTGCTTATCCTCATAACGGTAATTCTGGTTGCTTTAATTCAGGTTCAAAGTATCTTGGTTATCCGCAAGAAAATTTTAACGCCGATTATGGCGGTTCGGGATCAAATGGGTGAAATTGCAAGCGGAAATCTGTCAGCGGCATTCTCCATGGAATCCGATACATCTGAAATTGGTACGTTAGTCCATTCCATCCATGTAACAAAAGATGAACTTAAAACATATATAAAGGATATTGACGAGAAACTTGCGCAAATGGCAAACGGGAATATGAATTTGGAGATAGGCCGCAATTATCAGGGGGAGTTCCACCCCATCCAGGAGGCTATGAGCCAGATCGTAGACGCACTTAACGCAGCACTAGTTGATATTAATATGGCAGCGGAACATGTTACAGAAAAGGCAGAAGAAGTGTCTGCGGATTCCCAAACGTTGACACAGGGCGCGACAGAACAGGCTGCTTCTATTAAGGAGCTGTCCGATAACAGCCGGGAAATGTCCGAACAGGTGAAGACAATAGCGCAGGATGCAGAAACTGCCCATATCAATTCCATACAGGCTGCCCAGCAGCTTATACTCAGCAATGAGAAAATGAAGATGCTTTCAACAGCTATGGATAATATTTCCAATGCTTCCAACCAGATTGGCGGAATTATAAAAACCATTGAAGATATTGCTTTCCAAACCAATATCCTGGCTTTGAATGCATCTGTGGAAGCTGCCCGCGCAGGGGTTTCCGGGAAAGGGTTTGCAGTTGTAGCGGATGAAGTGCGTAATTTAGCTTCCAAAAGCGGGGAGGCTGCCCAAAATACAGCCTCTTTGATTGAAAATACTTTGAAGCTGGTGCAAGAGGGCACTAAATTAACCTCAGAGACCACCGAAGCTTTAACAGAAGCTGTAACGATTTCCCAACATTCAGCAGAGCTAATAGAGGATATCGCAGCATCATCTTCCAACCAGTCCCAGTCTTTGGAAGAACTAAACAAAGGTATGGAGCAGATTTCGGTTGTGGTGCAGACAAACGCTTCCATGGCGGAAAAATTTGCAATGTCTTCCCAGACGCTTAATAATCAAGCGCAGCGGCTGAAAGCTTCTGTTGGACGGTTCCACCTGAAAGATGAAGCGCTTGTATAAAAGGCGGGATTTCTAAACAAGTTATACGAAAAAGTTGAAGCGCCTTTTTTGTGTAAAATCAATAAAAATTGGCGCTTTGACCTGGGAAACAAAGCCGTTGACCGTATATAAAATACGATTCCTGAAAAAATGTGTTTTAATGGCGCACATCATGTGCGCCATTTTTTATTTTCTATTTCGTGCCTCGATTGACTTTAGACAAAAGATATATTATGATAGTGTGTAATAAGACTAAAATCTTTTTTTAAAAAGAAAATTTTTTGGCGGAAAAGCCGCCGCGAAAGGACAGAAGGAATATGGAAATTTCCCAGGTAAAGGATTTAGCAGATCGGTTAAAGACTAATATCGGAAAAGTCGTCAACGGAAAAGAGGACGTGATAGACCGTGTTTTGACGGCGCTGTTCGCTTCCGGGCATCTTTTGCTGGAGGATATGCCCGGCACCGGAAAAACAACTTTGGCAAAAGCCCTCGCAAAATCTATTGAAGCGGATTTTACAAGGGTGCAGTTTACCCCTGACCTTCTGCCATCAGATTTGACAGGAGTAAACTTTTTCAGCCAGAAGGAGGGGGATTTTATTTTCCGTAAAGGGCCGCTGTTTACCAATATCCTGCTGGCGGACGAAATCAACCGCACCACCCCTCGCACCCAGTCCAGCCTGCTGGAATGTATGGAGGAGGGACAGGTTTCAGTAGACGGCTCTACATACCAGCTTGGAAGGCCCTTCTTTGTCATTGCCACCCAGAACCCCATTGAAACCCAGGGGACTTTCCCGCTGCCGGAAGCCCAGCTTGACCGATTTTTCATGAAACTATCCATGGGCTATCCCTCCAAAGAGGCAGAGGAAGCCATGCTAGGACGCTTCCAACAGGAAAATCCTCTGGATTCCTTAAAACCCGCCGCCGCAAAGGAAGAAGTGGTGGAAGCCCGCGAAGCTGTCAAAAAAGTCAGGGTTTCAGATACGGTAAGGGGTTATATTATCGACCTTGCCCACGCCAGCCGTACCTTTGAAAGCGTCCGGCTGGGATTAAGCCCCCGCGGCGCTTTGGCGCTGATGCGCGGCGCCCAGGTCAGGGCGGCATTTGACGGGCGGGATTTCGTCACCCCCGATGATGTGAAAAACATTGCCCCTTATATTATGGCCCACAGGATTTTAGTGCGCGGGGGTTCCGCCCTCCGGGACGCGGACGCTGCCCCGAAAGCTTTACAGGGGATTCTGGCGGCTGTCCCTGTGCCGGTAGAAAAATAGGAGGTTCCTCATTATGCCCATATTTGTTATTCTGTTTCTGCTGGCAGTTCTGCTCTGGGGGCAGATGCTCCTCTTTGGGAAAAAAGCGTTCCAGCATTTTGAATACCGCTGCGATTTTGACCGCCCCGAAGCCTTCGAGGGAGATGAAATAGAGCTGGTAGAACAGGTCTACAACCGGAAATGGGTTCCGCTGCCCTGGTTTAAAACTGAGATTACTACCAGCCGCTGGCTGGAATTTGCAGGCTCCCAGTCGATTGTTACATATAATACCCGCTTTGTGCCCAGTTTTTTCCTGGTGAAAAGCTACCAGAAAGTTACCCGCCGCTGGAAGGTAAAATGCCTGAAACGGGGAGTATTTCCCATTGACAGCGTAATCCTGGTTTCTACCGACCTTTTGGGGCAGAAAGTTGTTTCCCAGAAAGCGGATATTTCCGCCTGTGTGACCGTCCTGCCCCAGACGGTAGACCTTGCCCAGATGTTTGTCAGCGCCAGATACCTGCAAGGGGACAATCCAGTTCGCAACCAGTTAATCCCTGATCCCTTCTATGTTTCTGGTGTGCGGGAATACCAGCCTTCCGACCCCATGAAAAACATCCATTGGAACGCTACCGCCAAACTGGGGCGGATTATGATCCGCAATATGGAGTATACAACCCGGCAGAGTATCACAGTTGTTCTGAATATGCAGTCCCGCCAGTTTGAGCAGGGGGAAGCCATTGATCAGGAGCGTATGGAACAGTGTATCAGGGTGACAGCTACCCTTTTGGAAGAAACCCTAGAAAACAGCATCCCTGTTTCCCTTGCTTCCAACGCGTCCCTGGACGGGAAAGACAAGGAAACATTTGAAAGCAGCCAGAATTTTGGGCGGGAGCATATTTGGGGCCTGCTGCATACCCTGGCGAAATTCCCCAAGGGAAGCAGCCTGGATTTTCCCTCATACCTTGGCACAAGGGGGGAGAATTTCCCGTCTACCGATATCCAGATTGTCACCCCTTATTTATGCGATGAAATTTATGACTATGCCCGCGCCGCTATGCGGGAGGACAAACGGGTAACAATCTTCTTAGTGGGGTTTCCCTCTGCCAATATGCCTGATGATATTGAAATCAACATTTTAAAGGAACTTGCTGTTTTGAAGGATGAAACAGGCGATGTTCCCCAAAAGGAGGCGGCAGGACAATGAATCCAGAAGAAAACCAAGACCGGAAGCCTTTATTCCTCCTTTTGAAAGGAATGGCGGTTGCTTTCCAGCCCCTTTGCGTCTTGCCGCTGCTGGCGCTGAGCGGGATCCTGCTGAGGGGAGGGGTATTTGGCTGGCCGCAGATGGGCGTCGCTTTTACGGGCGTCCTGCTTGCAGGGCTGGGCGGTGCGATGATAGGCGGGCTGCTCTCTTGGTACAGCCAAAAAACTTCCGCAAACCAGAATGTTTCCAAATTCCTGCGTATTATGATGTTTGTTTCCGCGCCGATTTTCTGTTTGCTGCTTGCCATGCTGCTCTGGCCCAAAAATGCACAGGCGGGAATGATAGTGTGGGACGGACTTCCAGAGTCTTTCGGCTGGGGCATATCTGTTCTAGCCAATACGGCGGTTCTTACGGCAGGATGGGTTCTGACAGCGAGGAATATGCCGGGAAGCTACACGGCTTCTTTCAGCCTTACCAATTTTGTAAGGGGCTCACTGGTCTATGCTATCTCGCTGGGCATTATTTATTTTTATGGCAGCGACGTTTCGATTACATTTGACATTGCCACCCTTTCAATTCCTTTTGCACTGATGACAATCATTGCGCTCATCCTCATGAACCAGGGGAACATTGACAGTATGATGGAGCGCAGGCGGCACAATAAAGCGTCCCTTCCAGGGAAAATCCGCCTTTATAACCTTATTATGATTGCCGGGCTGCTGCTGATCATTTTTTCCGGGCTGCTGTTTGGCAACCAGATTTTTGCCGGGTTAATCTGGGCGGCGAAAAAGATACTGCTGTTAATTATCTATATTGTCATGCTCATCATCTGGATTCTGGGAATCGGTCAAAAAGGCGGGGAAGCCAACGGCGGAGGCGGGAAGCAGGATACCTCTATTTATGAAACGCTTGCCCAAGGCGCAACTACAAACCCGTTGTGGAACATCCTCTATGTACTGCTGATTGGGCTGGCGGTTTATCTGCTGGTGACATTCCGAAAACAGATTCTCAGAAGCCTGCGGGGATATTTCAGCAGGATTGGCACAGCAATTTATAATTTCCTGATGGGGAAGTTCCAATTCCGGGAAATGGGCGCGGAAGAAGGGTATTATACCGACGATGTGGAAGTTCTAACACAAGATGACGGGCCGCAGGAAACCGCGTCCTTCCGCACAAAGCGGGAACTGAAAAAGGCGCTGAAACAATGGCAGAAACTCACTGATCCTGTGGAAAAGGTGCGAGGCGGATACCGGCTGATGGTTATGACCGCCAAAACCGGGAGTTCAGGGGTGGTTTCCAGCGATACCACCGGGCAGATTTTGGGGAAGAACCGAGAAACGCCCTTGGAGCCGGTTTTTGAGAAGATGAACCCGGTTTATGACCGGGTGAGGTATGGGGACACGCCCCCCAGCGCGGAGGAGGTTTCCGCTGTTGGAAAGGAAGTTGAAGCTGTTTTTGAAAGCGGCGGCGCAGCGATGAAGGCTCTGGCGGAACAGATGGAGCGGGAGAAAAAGGCCGCGAAGGAAGCCGCGAAAAACGGGAGGAAGAAATAGGGGGCACTGTTTAAAATGTTTGTCCAGATTTTGATTAGCAGTATACTGGAAATTCTTCTATTCAGCATAATCCCTTTTTTCTGGTGGCTGGCTCGGTGGAGGAAAAAAGAGGGTTTCCTTTCCTGGCTCGGCTTTCGGAGGATTGAACATAAAAAAGAAGCTGCTGTGTATTCTGTTGTCATTTTGGCTGCCTTTTTTGTTGTGGGATGCTTTGCAATGTATATCATTAGGGATATTGAATCCGCTGTTTCACAGTTTAACGGGCTGAGGCTTTCCGGCCTTCCCAGCGTGGTTTTATATGCCCTGCTGAATACATCCCTGCCGGAAGAAATCTTTTTCCGGGGGTTCCTGCTGAAAGGGCTTAATCGTGTCTGCTTCTTCCCAACCGCTAATTTGATACAGAGCATTGTTTTTGGTATGCTCCATGGAATGATGTTTGCCCCATTTGTTGGAATTGTAAAGGCGGCTGCCCTTATTCTTTGTACAGGGGGAATTGCCTATGCAATGGGGTATGTAAACGAACAGAAAGCAAATGGGTCGATTCTTCCAAGCTGGATGATTCATTTTATAAGCAATTTGTTTTCCGGGATGCTGTCTTTGTTTTCTGTCATTTAATGAACAGCCATAGAATCGGGCAAAAACCGATCCTATGGCTGTTTGAAAATTTAAGATGAATGATACAGTTGCATTTATCCTATAAAAAGGTATAATAGATGTGAGGTGATATTGATGATGATTAATACCAATGCCTTGGTTTCCATGACTGAAGCTAACCGGAATTTCTCTAAGGTTGCCCATCTGGTAGATGAACAGGGGGCGGCAGTGATTCTAAAAAACAACAGCCCGCGCTATGCAGTAATTGATTTTTCTGAATATGACAGGTTTCAAGAGTACCGCAAAAGCTTGATTGAAAGAACCGCTGACCAGATAATAGAAGAAAATCTGGAAGCCTTTCAGGAGTTGGCAAAATGATTTATTTGACAATAGAAGAAATCGTTTTGCTGCACCAAAAACTATTAAAGGCAACCGGCGGGCTTCCCAGCTGATGGCTATCCCTTTGCCACAGCAGCAAAGCCTTTTTCCAGGTCAGCCAAGATATCGTCAATATGTTCTGTGCCAATCGACAGGCGGATTGTATTGGGCTTGACTCCCTGATCCAGCAATTCCTCTGGGGAAAGCTGGGAATGGGTAGTTGTAGCAGGATGGATAACCAGGGATTTCACATCCGCAACATTGGCAAGCAGGGAAAATACCTCCAGGCTGTCAATAAATTTATACGCTTCCGCCTGGCCGCCCTTGATATCAAAGGTAAAGATAGACCCGCCGCCGTTGGGAAAATATTTTTCATACAAAGCGTGGTCTGGATGGTCGGGCAGGGAGGGATGGTTGACCCTCTCTACCTGTGGATGGGCGGACAGGAAATCCACCACTTTTTTCGTGTTCTCTGCATGACGTTCCAGGCGCAGCGAGAGGGTCTCCACGCCTTGAAGAAGCAAAAAGGCGTTAAAGGGTGAAATGGCAGCCCCTGTATCCCTCAGAAGAATAGCCCGTACATATGTAACAAAAGCCGCAGGCCCGGCGGCATCTACAAAGCTTACCCCGTGATAGCTGGGGTTCGGCTCCGCAATAGGGGCATATTTTCCGGCTGCTTTCCAGTCAAACCTGCCACTGTCTACGATAATGCCGCCCAAGGTGGTTCCGTGGCCCCCAATAAACTTGGTGGCAGAGTGTACAACAATATCAGCCCCATGCTCAATGGGACGGATTAGGTAGGGAGTGCCAAAGGTGTTATCAATTACCAGGGGCAGTTTATGGGAATGGGCGATTTCTGCAATCGCATCTATATCGGGAATATCGCTGTTGGGATTGCCCAGGGTTTCCAGATAAACGGCCTTTGTATTGGGCTGGATGGCTGATGCAACTTCTTCCAGATTATGGGCATCTACAAAGGTTGTCTGGATTCCATACTGGGGCAGGGTATGGGCGAGAAGGTTATAGCTGCCGCCATAGATGGTCTTTTGGGCTACAATATGATCCCCTTCCTGTGCCAGCGCCTGGATGGTATAGGTGATAGCTGCCGCGCCGGAAGCGGTCGCCAATGCCGCAGCGCCTCCTTCCAGTGCCGCGATCCGCTTTTCCAACACGTCCTGTGTGGAATTGGTCAGCCTGCCATAGATATTTCCGGCATCAGACAGCCCAAAACGGGCGGCAGCATGGGCGGAATCCCGGAAAACATAGGAGGTTGTCTGGTAAATGGGTACTGCCCTGGAATCAGTAGCAGGATCAGGCTGTTCCTGCCCTACATGAAGCTGCAAAGTTTCAAATTTATATTTGCTCATGGGAAAATTCCCCTTTCTTATTGAATATGTCTGCATTATAAACCTATTTACCTACTTTGTCAATAGGTTTATTCCTTTTATTGAAAACCTATTTACCTTGTGGTATGATAGGGTAAAAAGGAGGCGTTTTTTTTGATGATTTCTACAAAGGGAAGGTATGCGCTTCGGTTTCTGGCGGATATTGCAGAACATCAGGCGGATGGCTTTGTCCCGCTGAAAGATGCGGCGGCACGACAGGAGATTTCAGAAAAATATTTGGAGATTATTGTAAAAGAATTAGTGAAGGGCGGTCTGCTTGATGCTATGCGGGGAAAAGGCGGCGGATACAGGCTGAACCGCTCCCCGGATGAGTATAATGTGAAGGATATTATTGAGATGATAGAGGGGCCATTGGTTCCTGTCGCCTGTTTGGCGCCAGGGCAAGCCGTTTGTCCCCGGAGAAAAGATTGCCGGACATTCCCGCTGTGGCAGGGATTGGATAAGGTAATTTCCGATTACCTTGTACAGTTTACTTTGGCAGATTTGTATAGTGAAGTCAATAGTCCAGCCGTTAAATAATATGAGTGAGATAAAGCTTATTTGCGGGGGAAAATTAAGATGAGTACAAGCTGGGGCGGATTAAAAAGGTTTCGGGTCCAGGGGGCTTTCCTAAAAAGCCCCCTGGTCGCGCCCGCAGGCGCGAAATACCCCAGCAGGCTGAAAGATAACAGAAACCTTACCTAAGAAGTAAAAGCTAACCGCTTCGTCAGTATTTAAAATAAAGCCCGCTGGAATTGCTTCGGGGGTGGGATAAGAT
>CAOJXI010000095.1 GCA_948465665.1 uncultured Clostridia bacterium
CGAAGCAATTCCAGCGGGCTTTTTATTTTGAATACTGACGAAGTGGTTAGCTATCGTTTCTTAGGTAAACTTTCCGTTATCTTTAAGCCTGCTGGGGTATTTCGCGCCTGCGGGCGCGACCAGGGGGCTTTTGAGGAACAGCCCCCTGGACCCGAAACCTTTTTAATCCGCCCTAGCCTGTACTCGTCTTAGCTTTCCCCCGCAAATTAACTTTTCATCAAACTGACATTAAATATATAAAAAATCAGATGGAAAACAACGTTTCAATTCAACGCTGTTTTTCATCTGAGAACAATTTGTGACCGCTTTGTCAGCGTCTTCAGGCTGAATTAAGATTTTTTCAAACGCAGGGTAGCAAGAATGGGGTAATGATCGGAAACAAAACGATTTTCAATTTTCCCGTTCGCGATTTCGACCTGCATCACTTCAAAATCATCAGATACAAAGATATAGTCAATCGGGCTTTTGGAAGATTTCCGTTTACCCTTAAACCCGTGATAAGTATTGTTAAGCTGGTTCTGTCCTAGGATGCTATAAACGTCTTGCAGGTGAACGTTTTGATAGCTGTGGAGGTTTTCCCGAAGGATACGGATAGGGCGGCTGTTGCGGGTGCAGTTCATATCTCCCATTAGGATTGTGGGAAGGGGGTCGATGCTGTTAAAGCGGCTCATATATTCTAAAATAATCCGTACCCCAAGTACCCTTGCAGGGCCGCAGATGTGGTCAAAATGCGTATTAAATACACGGATACGCTGGTTGGAACCATTAACTACAATTTCCGCAACTGTACAGATCCGGGGAAATATGGAAAAATAAGCCCTTGTGCAGCCTTCTTCGGGATGTTTGGACAGCCAGAAGGTTTTATAGGAGGAAACTGTCATATCGTCGTTGTTTACAATGATATCGGAATGTTCATCGCTGGATGGCTTCGCCCCCTGATACCTTCCCCAGCCAATTACACTGTAATTGGTAAGCATTTGCTGAACGTCTTCCTTCATTTTCGGGAGAAGTTCCTGTACTCCTACAATAGATGCTCCACACTGCCGGATGTATTGGGCGGCATCTTGACGGCGATCACACCAACGATGCTTATGTCCAAAATGTACGTCGCATTTTAAATTAAATGAAGCCACTTTTATGACTGCTGCGTCAGAAACCATCGGAATCACTCCAAATAATGATATTTGACTAACTTGTAGTATCATTATAACACTGGAATTTATGGATGTAAAGGGCTTTAAAATGAAATTTCACAGGATAAGAAATTCATCCTTCTCCAAAACGAAAACAAAGAGTTAATCCATCCCCATGCGCAGGGATAGATTAACTCTCCATATACCAGATGCGGCGGAATTATTTAAATTTACGTTTCCGCGCCGCCTCAGACTTCTTCTTGCGTTTTACGGAAGGCTTCTCATAGTGTTCCCTTTTCCGTACTTCCTGTAACACGCCGGAGCGAGCGCACTGTCTCTTAAAGCGTCTCAGTGCGTTTTCCAAGTCGTTATCTTTCACACGAATTTCTGACATTTCCTAAATCCCTCCCCACGCCATGCGGCAGGAGTATGCAGACAGACATGCCAAAAGGGAGGCATCTGTGAGCATTTCTGCTGTATCTACCAGGGCCCTGGATGTATTCACAGTACAAATGCGTATCGCTCACACCAGATACAACATGTTATATTATACAGGATTGTTGCCGGTTATGTCAATAGGAAAGTGAAAATTTTTTACATTTTCATGGAAAATAAACAGGAATAGAAAGGCGGGGAGGAAAAAATTGTCCTCCCCGCAATTTTAATAGCTGTATTTACGTTATTTCACAACAAGGTTGACCAAGCGCCCAGGTACAAAAATTTCCTTAACAATCTGTTTGCCCTCCAGCAGCTCCTGTACAGCATCCAATTCTTTGGCAGCTTTCAGGGCAGCGGCTTTGTCTGCGTCCGTAGGAAGGTTCATACGGGTGCGGATTTTCCCGTTAATCTGGACAACAATTTCTGCTTCGGCGTCCACGCACTTGGCAGGGTCAAAGCTTGGCCATTCCTGTTCATTGAGCATCCCGCCAAACCCCTGGCTTTCCCAGATTTCTTCTGTCAAATGCGGTGCGAAAGGATTCAGCAGGAGCAGCAAGGTTTTATATTCCCCTCTGGTAATGCTTCCCTTAGCCTGGATATCGTTCAGCAGCCCCATCATAGCAGCGATCGCGGTGTTGAATTTGACAGCTTCTATATCTTCGCTAACCTTTTTGACGGTTTTATGGAAGGCGCTTTCAAGCTCTTTGCTGTATCCTTCTCCGCCGGTAAGGATTTCCTGAAGCTCCCAAATCCGGTCGATAAACCGGCGGCATCCTTTAATAGAGGAAGAACTCCACGGAGCGGACTTTTCAAAATCACCGATAAACATCTCGTAAAGGCGCATGGTATCAGCGCCGTATTCACGGATAACGTCATCAGGATTAACAACATTGCCCCTGGATTTGCTCATTTTCTCGCCGTTTTCACCCAAGATCATACCATGGCTGGTGCGTTTGGCATAAGGCTCCGGCGTACCTACTACGCCGATATCATACAGGAATTTGTGCCAGAACCGGGAGTAGAGCAGATGCAAGGTAGTATGCTCCATACCGCCGTTGTACCAGTCAACTGGCATCCAGTAATCCAAAGCTTCTTTAGAAGCCAGGGCATTGGAATTATGGGGATCCGTATAACGCAGGAAGTACCAGGAGGAACCCGCCCATTGGGGCATGGTATCGGTTTCGCGTTTGGCTGGGCCGCCGCAGCAAGGGCAGGTCGTATTGACCCAATCGGTCATGGCGGCAAGAGGAGATTCCCCGTTATCGGTAGGCTCGTAAGACTCCACATCCGGCAGTTTCAGGGGAAGCTGGTCTTCCGGCAGCGGGACATAGCCGCATTTGTCGCAGATGACAATGGGGACAGGCTCGCCCCAGTATCTTTGACGGGAGAACACCCAGTCACGCAGCTTGAAATTAACTTTGGGCTGGCCTTTTCCTTCCTTTTCCAAGCGGGCAATAATCGCCTTTTTCGCTTCTTCAACCGTCATACCGTCCAGGAAGCCCGAATTCACCATAATACCTGTTTCACAATCTGTAAAGGCTGCTTTCTCAACGTCGCCGCCTTTTACCACTTCAATAATCGGCAGCCCGAATTTTTTAGCGAATTCCCAGTCGCGTTCGTCATGGGCAGGAACAGCCATGATCGCCCCGGTTCCATAAGACATCAGAACATAATCTGATACATAAATGGGGATTTCCTTGCCGTTGACCGGGCAGATTCCGCAGACGCCTTTAATTTCAACCCCGGTTTTGTCTTTGGCGACCTCTGTCCGTTCAAAGTCGGATTTTTTTGCAGCCTCTTCCTGGTACGCCTTAATTTCATCCATGTTTTCTATTTGATCTGCCCACTTTTTCAAATAAGGGTGTTCAGGTGATATAACCATATAGGTTGCGCCAAAAAGCGTATCAGGGCGGGTAGTATAGATTAACAGGTTATCTCCGGCAGTGGTTGGGAAATTGACCTCCGCGCCAGTAGAACGTCCAATCCAGTTTTTCTGTGAAACCTTGACCTTTTCAATATAATTCACTGTGTCCAGATCATCCAAAAGCCGCTGTGCATACTCGGTAATTTTCAGCATCCATTGGCTTTTTTCCTTGTGGACAACCTCGCTGCCGCACCGCTCGCAAACGCCGCCAACGACTTCTTCGTTAGCCAGGACGCATTTACAGGAAGTACACCAGTTGACAGTAGTCATTTTCTTATAAGCCAGCCCTTTTTTAAAAAGCTGGAGGAAAATCCATTGCGTCCACTTGTAATAATTGGGGTCGGTGGTGTCAATCTCCCGGCTCCAGTCAAAAGACAGCCCCAGGGATTTCATCTGCTGTTTAAAGCGGGCGATGTTTTTCTTAGTAACAATTTCGGGATGGATATGGTTTTTGATGGCGTAATTTTCGGTAGGCAGCCCGAAAGCGTCCCAGCCGATAGGGAACAGGACATTATACCCCTGGAGGCGGCGTTTCCTTGCAACAATATCCAGCGCCGTATAAGGGCGGGGGTGTCCTACATGAAGCCCCTGGCCGGACGGGTAGGGGAATTCAATCAGGGCGAAATATTTGGGCTTGGAATAATCCTCTGACGCGGTAAAGGTATTTTTTTCATCCCAAATTTTCTGCCATTTCTGTTCTGTTTTTTTGAAGTCATATTTTTCATATTTCATCTGCTTGCCTCATTCCTTTCGGCGCTAACCGCGCAGTGCTGTCACATCCGCATATGCGACAGCTTTTTTCCTTATCTCCTCTATTATGGTACAACTATGTCCGAAATGTCAAGGAGAATTCCATCCGCCCACAATTTATCCAACGCATAATATTGACGGGCTTCCTTATAAAAGATATGGACAATGATATCGTTAAAATCCATGAGTACCCAATTAGCGCTCTGATAGCCTTCAATGCGCCGGGGCTCGATTCCCAATTCTTTGGACATCATCTCTTCCACCTGGTCGCAGAGGGATATAACAAGGGATGTATTGGACGCGCTGCAAATAATAAAATAATCCGCCAGTGCAGATTGCTCTGAAATATTAATTGCTTTAATATCAGATGCTTTCCTGCTGTCCAAAAGTTTGACAATTTTCTTAACCTTTGGGATTAATTCCAATGTTTCCGCCATAAAACGGCCTCCTTTATCATTCAATCATTTACTTTTCACCTGAGAGGATTGTCTGGTTAAAGGCTTCCCAGGTATACTTTACGATAGGTACTTCTTTTTCTGCCAAATGGGAAACAGAATATTTTAAACAGGCAGTCATTCCTTTATGGATAGATTCCCTACAAGCTTCCCTAAGTTCCTGGGCGCCTGGATAAAGCCTGTCCAATGAAACCGCGTCAGCCAGAAAGATGGTTTTTTCCAGAGGGGACATGTCCTTTCGGGCAGTTGTATGGAAACGGATAGCGTTGAGCAAATCCTCATCGGCAATCCCGCAATTCAACTTTAAAAACGCGGCTGCGGCAAAGCCATGCCATACAGCAGGCACTTCAAAAAGGACAGGTTCCCAATCCAGCCCCTCCAGCTGTATCATTTCCAACTGGTCTTTATTTGGGGCTTCCCGATAAATATCATGGAGCAGCCCCGCAAGCCTAGCTTTTGCGGGGGATACCCCGCCGGGGAAAAATTCTTCTGCTATACTTTGCGCCATATCTGCAACGCACCGGGAATGGAAAAGCCTTTTTGGGGAAAGCCTTTCCTTCAAAAGCGGCAGGAAACGGAGACATTCCGAGTCTTGCTCTGTTTCGCCGTGCTGGTAAAATCCTGTTTGCAGCAGGTATTCCGCTTCATCCTCTCCCATCCAGGCGGACAGGTAGTTTTTATCTGCCCCCAATTCAACAGCCCGGCGGATTTGGGTAGAGGAAACTTCAAAAACAGGCAGGTCAAGGATATGGCAGACTGCCCCTAAAGATTGGAGTTCCTTCTTTTTATTTTCAAGCCGGGCAATATCCTCCTTTTTCCTTGCGCCAGTGCAGATTTGCGCCAACCGGAATATTTCCCTGCTGTTTTTCCAGGAATCAATGGTCAGGAACATATCTGAACCAACAATCAACGTCAGGGATGCGTTGGGAAACTGGCTTTTTAAAGCAGACAGCGTATCTACTGTATAGCTGTTTCCTTCCCGCTTTAACTCCATGTCCGATACCTCAAGCTGGGGATAGGGATTACAGGCCTTCCGGCATAATTCCAGCCTGTCCCGGCCGGGAAGGAGATCAGGGGCTTTTTTATGGGGCGGGAGCCGGTCGGGGATTACCAGGACACGGTTAAGATTCAGCGTTTCCTGTACATACAGCGCCAGGCGGATATGCCCAGTATGGATGGGATTAAAGGTTCCTCCTAATATGCCAAGGGATAGTTCCATTCATCCTACTCCTTTGTTTGTTTCTTTGCCTTTTTTAACTGGATTTTTGGGTTCTTTTCATTTCGGCGGTAGAGGATAAATTTTGTACCGATTACTTGGACTACCTCTGAATGGGTCGCTTCTGCGAGTTGCTGGGCGGTTTCTCTGGCAAAGTCTGGAGCAGTTTCCAGAACGTGCATTTTGACAAGTTCCCTTGCGGTCAGTGCGTCGTCAGCTTGACGGATTAGATTGTCGTTGATTCCGCCTTTGCCGATTTGGACGATGGGTTCCAGGGCGTTGCCCATGGAACGTAATTCAGCGCGTTGTTTTGAAGTCAGCAAAATATCACTTCCTAAGAAAAGTAGTTCAGATGCGGGCGAAAACCTAAGTTGAGTACCAGCTAGGGCGGATTAAAAAGGTTTCGGGTCAAGGGGGCTTTCCTGAAAAGCCCCTTGTCGGGTCCAGGGCAGACAGCCCTGGTCGCGCCCGCAGGCGCGAAATCCCCAGCAGGCTTAAATCCAACGGAAGCCTTACCTAAGAGACTGATAACTAACCATTTCGTCAGTATTCAAAATCAAAAGCCCGCTGGAATTGCTTCGGGGGAGGGATAAGATTGGGACTGGTACCAGCTTCGTGGGAGCAGCCCCATTAAGCGGGCTTTCTTCCTCTGTGTCCAACTCCGCAGAGTTGGACAAAACTAAGACTTTCCGCTTTCAGCCATCCAGCAAACCAACGGTTTGCCATGATGGCGTACCTAAAACCGAAAAGTATTAGGCTTTATCCTTCCATTTCATCTTCAGCCCAGCTATATTTTGGATTGCGTTCACCAGTCCGGCAGAAATGCAGGATAATGTCGCGGATTACTTCAGGCTCATAGCACATAAATCTTTCTTCAGGGCAGCAGTTGATGGTAAGATCAACCGGTTCATGGTTCCCGCTTCCATTATCGTAGTAGAAGATAATATCATTATAGGAATCAACCCAGCCGATAAAGGCAGCCCTGTCAGGAGAGAATTCTACTTCCATGGCAATATCGCCAATGGCAAAACAGACGTGATCCTCCTCCAGAAGATAATCAATGATTTCCTGTTCATTAGTGATTTCCTCCCCAAACCCCGGAGCGGTTTCTATTACCAAATCTGGGTGCAGCATAAAGAGTCCCCCCTTAATATCAAAAATCAATTTTTATAATAAGCACTTTAAAGTTACCTTAATACATTCACTGCAATTCTTATTCTGATCAACATGATAAACATGGCACATCGGTTTTCTGTTATTTTTCAGCAGCATTGAAACACCCTCGCTATAATAGTTCGGGACATAACCAAGTAAATGCCCTGATACATCATACATCTGCACAGCGTTTTTATCATGTACATTGTCAGGTTCTCTGCGTAATATAATTTCATCTCCCCTTGTAACTGTCACAGCCTTTTCACAGTCAAAACCGCCGCATTTAATATAATGCTTGACGCCAGCTATAAAAAAATTCCGTTCTATATTTTCATCCAAATTCATGATAGGATCAATAAACTCAAAATTATCAATCGGAAGCCTGCCGCCGCTTTTTTTAAGAAGCATGTATTCATCATATTCTTCCAATTCATACTTTTTCAAAATATCTTGAATATCTTTTCTTTTTTTATCGGGCAGACGGCTTGCAAAAATTGGAAACACTTTGTTATTTGTATATATTTTGGCTGTATCCTGAAAACAAAGCAATGGAGTAAAACCGTCTTTTATTGCAGAATGTATATCTTTATCATATTGGAATTCATACAATCCATTTTTGCTCAACTGCCCTACAATATACTGTTTTCTGGATTTCTCGGATTTCCAGATTAGATATAGGTAATCTTTTCCGTCTTTTTGCAGCATTGTTCTACCCCTTTCTTTTATAAATGTCAATCATAATTTCCTTTTTCGATAAAAAAACTTCAGGATAAGCTGTTTCTTTTTTTCAGATAAGACCTCAGTATATTTTTCAAGTATATCACAAATGCTATTCTTTGTCACAAATTTATCAATATTATTTACTATATTCTCTATTTGCTTAGAATAATTTGTCGATAAAAATCTCAATACAGTTGTATGTGTAGGTAATTTCTCATCATTAGAATGAAGCCTGATGATAGATTTCGATTTTGTATCTACCAGCGAACGCCATAACATCGTATCATTTCCCAAATATTGTTCAATCCTTGACTCCGGTATATATGCACATAACGATGAACTGTTATCATACAGCGGGCTTAGTCTAAACTGCCTGTTTTTCAAAATCAATGCCCAGTTGCTTTGATGCCTGTCTGTATTTCCTATTAAAAAATCAAAAACCAAATTTGGCAAAAACTCGTCAAAAAGGTTAAACATATCCAATACTTTTTTTATCATTTCTAAAGAATATCTTTCACCTGTTCGTAAATCCATAAGCCTTTCAACATCAAAATTACTATACAACATACTAATGCAGTATATTCCTTCTACTAATTGCATCCCTTCATCTTCAACAATATTATAACTCATGGAACCTTCCCATTCACGAAAAGCCCCAATCTCAAAACGAGCACATGGAATCTCAATTAATTTTGCCAAGTCGCTTGCAATACATTCAGATACATGATCCGTTGTTTCGGTATCCTTTTTGCGTTTAAATAATCCCGTTTGATTCGTGTCAGGATTCATTAACCATATTTTTGTACTGCGCCCGCTGCCTTCTGATGCACCTTCATATTCTTCCCAACTAGAAAAGTCTTTCATTGATTTAGTCCTTCTGTCAAAAAAATGTACCATAGTTCGTTTAAAATAATAGAATTTTTTATTTGTAGTATATCATTAAACAACAGTTTCATCAATTATTTTTTCCTATTGTTTGTGATACTCCAGAAAGTTGGGGGATTCCACAAATACGCTTTATTGAACCCACACTATTTAAGGTGAGTTCGGTAAAATCATTCCTTAACTGTAAGGTTTTCTGTCTTAGGTACGCCATCATCCGCAAACCGTTGGTTTGCTGGATGGCTGCAAGAAGAAACTTGGAGGTTTTGTCCAACTCTGCGGAGTTGGACGAAGAGGAAGAAAGCCCGCATAGTGGGGCTGCCCGCCCGAAGCTGGTTCCAATCCCAATCTTATCTCACGCCCTTAGCAATTCCAGCGGGCTTTTGATTTTGAATACTGACGAAGTGGTTAGTTATCAGT
>CAOJXI010000096.1 GCA_948465665.1 uncultured Clostridia bacterium
TGTCCAACTCTGCGGAGTTGGACGAAGAGGAAGAAGCCCGCCATAATGGGGCTGCTCCCCCTAAGCTGGTTCCAATCCCAATCTTATCCCTCCCCCGAAGCAATTCCAGCGGGCTTTTTATTAAAATACTGACGAAGCGGTTAGTTATCAGTCTCTTAGGTAAGGTTTGCCTTGGCTTTAAGCCTGCTGGGGTATTTCGCGCCTGCGGGCGCGACCAGGGGGATTTTGAGGAACAGCCCCCTGGACCCGAAACCTTTTTAATCCGCCCTAGCTTATACTCGTCTAAGGTTACTCCCGCAAATTAGCTTTATCAAACCCACTCTATTTATTTGCTTTTGCCTTAATCACTTTAAGGCGTGAAAATTCTTCCCGTTCCTTCTCCTCAAGTGCTTCTGTAATAAACTTAACGGTATACTCAAAATTCGGTATAATAATATTTTTAAGTGCATTTGCCCGTCTTTGTGTTTTGCGGATAGCGTTAGCCAGCCGAAAGGCGCTGTTTTCCACTTCTGCCAAAACAACGGTTAATTTCTTCACCTTCTCAAAGCAAAGGAAAGCCTCATCCAAAGTAGAATTCGTTCCATAAAGGCTGTAATACAGCTTTTGGGGGCTTTCCTTCAAACGAACCTGTGGGATTTCCGCACCCATAACGCTGCGGTAAGTGATGGTAACGCCTGTCTCGACCGGAACCGAGTCAGCCAGTTCATCAATGGAGCCCAAAGAAATATTTGCAGCCTGAAGCGCCATATAGGCTTTATGGAAGGTCTGGTCGATTTCCTCCCGCAGAGCTTTCGTCTTATCAATCAGCAGCATCATTTCGCGGATTAAAATGTTGCGTTTCCTGTCCATCAGGTCATAACCCATTTTAGAAAACTCAAGGGATTTCTTAGTCGCCATCAGGTTCCCTTTGGTGGGAAAGATCTGGTTTGCCAAACGAACCGCCTCCAGACATAATATCGGAATAATGCTTTAAATTTTGCCTTCCTGTAAATCCTTCATTGCATTTTGGACATAATGTTTTTTCAGGATTGCATTGTCCACCCGATCAAGTTCCTCCATGGGAAGCAGGGAAAGTAATTTCCAACCTAAATCAAGGGTCTGGTCAATGGTACGGTTTTCAGACGCACCCTGTGAAACAAAATATTTTTCAAACATCCTGCCAAATTCCATATACATCTGATCAACTTTGGAAAGCTCCTCCTCGCCGATAACGGAAGCCAATGCCCGCGCATCCTGTACTTTGGCATAGGAGGCGAAAAGCTGGTTTGAAACAGCCGAGTGATCATCCCTGGTAAACCCTACCCCAATACCGTCTTTCATCAGACGCGACAAGGAGGGCAGAACGCCGATGGGCGGATAACAGCCGCTTTGCTCCAGCGCACGGTCAAGCACAATCTGTCCCTCGGTAATATACCCGGTTAAATCGGGGACAGGATGGGTAATGTCATCGTTAGGCATGGTAAGGATGGGTATCTGTGTTACAGAGCCTTTCCTTCCTTCTACAATGCCCGCCCGCTCATAAAGGGACGCCAAATCTGAATAAAGGTAGCCGGGATAACCCTTTCTTCCTGGAATTTCCCCTTTTGAGGAGCTGAATTCCCGGAGGGCTTCACAGTAAGAGGTAATGTCGGTTAAAATAACCAGAACGTGCATCCCGTGTTCAAAGGCCAAGTATTCGGCAGCAGTCAGGGCGCATTTAGGCGTAAGGATACGTTCAATAATGGGGTCATCGGAAAGGTTCAAAAACATAACAACTTTAGCCATAACGCCGGATTCTTCAAAGGAGCGGCGGAAGTAGTCGGCAACGTCGTTTGTAACGCCCATAGCGGCAAAGATAACGCAGAAACTCGCGTTGTCCTCCCCGGTAATCTGCGCCTGCCGGACGATCTGGACTGCAAGCTTGTTATGGGACATGCCGGAGCCGGAAAAAATCGGAAGCTTCTGCCCGCGTATCAAAGTTGTCATGCAGTCAATCGTTGAAATACCTGTATTGATGTAGTTCCGGGGATAGGTACGGGAAACCGGATTCAATGGTCTGCCATTTACATCCCCATATTGTTCCGCGTATACTTCCCCCATACCATCAATAGGGCGGCCCGCCCCATTAAAGACCCTTCCCAGAAGTTCCAGGGAAAGGGGGATTTCCATAGGACGGCCTGTAAAACGGGTGCGGGTATTGTTCAGGGACATGCCGGAAGTCCCTTCAAATACCTGTACAATCGCCTTATCCCCTTCAATCTGAACCACGCGCCCATAGCGCCGGGTTCCGTCTTCCATGGAGATTTCAACCATTTCCTCATATGAAACGTCGGAAACATGCTCCAAGGCAATCAGAGGGCCGTTAATCTCGCTCAATCCTTTATATTGCAGGTCAGCCATCTTTTATTCCCCCTGTTCCGCATTGATTGTTCTTACCTCTGGCTTTGAAAGGGATTCCAGCTTCCGGTCAATTTCCCGGAAATACCCCTCAAACTGCTCCAGATGGTCATTAGGCACTTCGTATTTTATCTTAATCAGGCTGTCAAACAGCCCCGTTTCCCGGATAAAGTTCACCGGGACGCCAAAATCCACCAGGTTTTTTGCCTTTTTATAGAGGTAAAGGATAACCTCCATCATTTTAAACTGTTTCTCCATGGGGACATAGGTATCGTCTTTATGGAACGCGTTCTGCTGTAGAAACCCTACCCGGATTACTTTGGCGACTTCCAAAATCAGCTTTTGATAATCCGGCAGAACGTCCGCGCCAATCAGCTTGACAATTTCCATCAGCTTGTTTTCTTCCCCTAAAAGGGATGTAATCTGACGGCGGTAATCCATAAACTTGGGGTCAACTTCCCGGTTGTACCATGCCGATAAGTCATCTAAATATTCGCTGTAGCTCAGGTTCCAGTTAATGGCGGCATAGTGCCGGGCATATGCCAATGATTTATCCAGCGCCCAGAAACACCGGACAAACCTCTTTGTATTTTGGGTAACAGGCTCCGAAAAATCCGCGCCCTGCGGCGAAACAGCGCCAATAATAGAGACAGAGCCTTCCGCTCCGCATTTTGTTTCCATATATCCGGCGCGTTCATAGAACTGGGAGATACGGGAAGGAAGATAAGCCGGAAAACCTTCTTCAGCCGGCATTTCCTCCAAACGCCCCGAAATTTCGCGGAGGGCTTCCGCCCACCGGGAGGTAGAGTCCGCCATAACCGCCACATGGTATCCCATGTCACGGTAGTATTCCGCCAGCGTCACCCCTGTATAAATGGATGCTTCACGGGCGGCAACAGGCATATTCGACGTATTTGCAATTAATACGGTTCTATCGGTCAGCGGGCGCTGGGTACGGGGGTCAATCAGTTCTGAAAATTCGTCCAGAACCTGGGTCATTTCGTTGCCGCGCTCCCCGCATCCCACATATATAATAATATCCGCATCGCACCATTTGGCAATCTGGTGCTGGGTCATTGTCTTTCCGGTGCCGAACCCTCCTGGGACAGCAGCCGTCCCGCCTTTTGCAATCGGGAATAACGTATCTAAAACACGCTGCCCGGTAATCAGGGGGCGGGAAATCGGCAGGCGACGGCTTACAGGCCGCGGGGAACGGATCGGCCATCTCTGGCAAAGGGTGAGTTCATGTTCTGTCCCTTTTTCATCCTTGACCTTGGCTACAACGTCATTGACGGTATATAAGCCGTCAGCAGCAGTCCAGGCAATGGTTCCAGACAAACTAGGTGGGATTAAGCAGCGGTGTTCTACTGCTGGGGTTTCAGGGCAGGCTGCATAAACCATCCCCCCAGATACTTTATCACCTGGCTTGACTTTCAGGGAGACCTCCCATTTCCGGTTTTGATCCAGCGAGGGGGCGCTGCTCCCTTCCGCAATAAAATGCCCTGAAGTTTCCGCGATATCTTTCAGCGGCCTTTCGATGCCGTCAAATATATTGCGCAGGAGCCCCGGCCCTAAATTGGCGCACAAAGGCGCACCGGTTCCTTCCACCAGTTCGCCCGGCTTTAATCCGGTTGTTTCCTCATACACCTGTATGGTAGTAATATCGTTGGAAATGGAGATTACCTCCCCAATCAGCTTTTTTCCGCCGACATACACCATCTCCATCATGGAAAAACCGGAAGCACCCCTTACCGTTACCACTGGGCCATTGATAGAATAGATGACATTGCCCTTTTTCACATTGATCACTCCTATCAAAACTGCACTTCCACTGTAAACCCGGAATTCCGGTAAAACCATTTCTTCTGCTGGTTCAGCTTTTCCTCAAGAGTTTCATCCTGTATCAGCCCATGGGCCGGATTTTCTATAATAAACCCGCCAATCTGTATTTTCTCGTCTGCTTCTATTCGGCAGAACATAGGGGCGGCGGTTTGGAACAGCTCTTTATACTTCATATCGCGGGGGCTGAGATAGACAACCGATTCCTCTGTTGTGTTCCACCGCCATCCGTCCTGTACTGCCTTGGCAAACGCTTCTTTTAAATAGCTTTCGTAATCCTTCCCTGACAGTACAAACGCTTCCAGCTTTTCGCGCACAGAGTGGAAAATTTCCTCTGCATACTGGTCCCGCTGGGAAACCAGTTTTTTACGCATTTCCATCCCGGTTTGGGACATTGCCGCCGTTGCCTGGATGTTCATGTCTCCCTGCTGGGCCTGGATAAACTGGTACGCATCCTGCAAAGCCTGGCTTTTGGCTTTTTCCAAGCGCTCCGCCCGCAGGCGTTCCGTCTGCATTTTCATGGCCTTGCTTTCAGCTTCCGCCTTTGCCAGCATACGCTCCCGCAATATGGGCAGCTTTTCTTTATTGAAAACGGGCATCTTTTCACCTTCATCTTTTATTACAGCTTAATGCCAATGGCTTCGCTTACATACTTTTCTATGGAATCCCCTACGTTGCCGGCTCCATGGCGATCCGGCACCTCTACAATCAGGGGACGGCGTTCATTCAGTTTAATATCGTATATCTTCTGTGTACACAGGTCAATGAGCTTTCGGGTAATAAGCACAACCCCGATTTCCGGGTCAGCTTTTGCAAGGTCAAGCTGTTCGGAGACTTCTTCCGCCGTGTGGACGACTACCCCTTCTATACCTGCCAGGCGCATACCCATCTGTGTATCACGGTTATCGCTGATTAAAAAGAATTTCATATTTTGGATAAGCCCTCCGTTACTGAAAACTTATAAAAAACTATAAAACTTTTCTGTTTCATTCCTTCTTCAACGTGCCCGCTTTTGGCAAATGCCTACTAGCGTTTGGTGCAGCACTCCAAAGGCGTAAATTCCCGACTAACGTATCGGTACATACTTTGCAGCCGTCCGGTTCAGTTGGTCATACCATATCGCATCAGGTTTATACTCGCCTGGAAATCCCGGTCAATGGAATTGCCGCATACAGGACAGATATAAGTACGCTCTGAAAGTTTCAGGTCTTTCTTCACATGACCGCAGCAGGAACACATCCTGCTGGATTGGAAAAATCTGTCCGCTGTTATGAACCGGATATTACCCCAGCCGCATTTATACTGCATTTGCCGGTAGAATTCATAAAAGCCCTGTTCCTGAACAGCTTGTGAAAGATGACTGTTTTTCATCATACCGCCAACATTCAGGTCTTCCAGAACGACAAACCTTGGTTTTCGGCTCACAATTTCGGAAGTCACCTGATGCAGATGGTTATGACGGATATTTGTCAGTCTTCGATTTATCTTCAAGAGTTTTTGTTCACTTTTTATAATGCTGCGTGTTTTACAGTAACTTTCTCTTTTCTTGTTTTTCAGGTATTTTCTCGATACCCCGCGCTGCAGCCGACACTTTTGTTTCTTGATTTTCCGCACATTTGCGGTCTTATTGATGTTTCCGTAAACAGCCCCATCGGAACAAACTGCAAGATTTTTGATGCCAAGGTCAATTCCAATTCCGGGATTATGCGGCTGTTCGGCGGTTCCTTCACACTCGACGCCTACTGATATCCACCAATTCAGGCCATCGAACGTCACTCTGGGGTTGACATACTTTGCTCCTGCCGAAACGCGGCCGGGCTCGGCCAGCTTTACCCAGTTCAGCGTCTGCCGGTTTGATTTCCTGCTGTCCGTCAGCTTTTCCAGCTTTACGTGTGTTTCCGTGAACCTGATCTTTACCGGGTCAGCGTAGAATCCAGGCTTTGACCTGCGCTTCTTCTTGAATTTTGGATATTTCGCAAGTCCTTTGAAAAATCTGTGATAGGCTTCACAGGCATCCTTGACCGCCTGCTTCGCGATGTTATTGCTGTATTGGTTCAGCCACTGGAAACGCGGGTTTTCTTTCTTCAGCGCGGTTAAGAGCCGCCGAATTTCCGCATCTCCTGTAAATGAATACCCAAGCTCGTAATTGGTCTGCTGATACCACAGCGTCCAGTTATATACAAACCTCGCAGCCCCGGCGCAGGCAAACAATTTTGTCCCCTGCTTGTTGTTCGGGCAGAGCATAACTTTGAATGTTTTAATCATCTTCTGTCAGCTCCTGAATCATTTGATAACCCCCATAGTAGTATCAGCGGCTTAGATTTTGTTTAAAATCAAAATGGAAATCAACAGTCCATACAATGCAACACCTTCGCCCAAAGCAACAAAGATCAAAGCTTTACCAAAGTTTTTAGCATCCTCAGAAAATGCTCCAATAGCAGCAGGAGCAGCAGCAGCAACCGCAATACCTGCGCCAATAGCGGACATCCCTGTAACCAGGGCAGCGGCGATATAGCCCAAACCGGAAGCAGTAGAAGCAGCGGCAGCAGCAGAAACCTCGTCGGCAGCGCTGGCAAAGCCGGTAAGGGGCAGGATGACGGCAATTAAACAAATCCCAAAGAAAGCGCAAAGATTAAACACAACTGCATGGCGTGCCTTCCTGCCGGTAACAGTGCCGGTATAAACAGGGATCACAGGAGCCATTAAAAGGGCAACCGCAGCTAACGGGAGCAGAAACATCATAAAAGAAGACATAAGAGAAACCTCCATTTCAAATTATATATCTAATAAAAATCAAACCTGCTGTGAAGATTGTATTGACTGGGAGATAGGGACAAAGGGTTTTCCGCTGCCCTCATAGAAGCGGCTGAAAATTTCATAAAATTCAAGGCGCAGCGCCTGAATCCCAACAATTAAACCTTCCATAGCCATAACAAAGATATTGCCAATAATAATAACGGCAGGGCTTGCACCAGAACCGACCATATCAGAAAGGGTCGCGACAACAGCCATCATACCGGCATGGCTGAGGATAAAACCTCCTACACGGAGGAAGGACATGGTATTTGTAACAAAGCTTAACACAACTTCAAAGAGTTCAAAAAAGCTTTCAATAATATATCCGCCAATCCCGCCTTCAGGTTTAACGTCTTTGCGGCCCTCAAGGATTTTTTCCAAAGGTTCTTTCAGGAAAATAATTAAAACAGGCAGGACTACAAAAACAATAATACAGACTGGGTTAAGGATATTAAAGCCCAAAAACAGCTTTCCGCAGGCGGCAGTTAAAACATACCCGTAAAAAACCAGCCCTGCAATCCCATTCTGGGAAAGGAGCGCACGCTCCCAATTTTTCTGCTTCAAGCCAAGGCAGATATTCATAAGGATACACACAACAATCAGTACCGCGCCAATTCCGACCGCGGACATCAAAATCATATTAGTAGTAGAATTTGCCATAACCTCCACAGGTTTTTCCTTAAAGCCCATGGCATGGTACATAGGATCAAGAAGATGTTCAAATCCGAAAACCGATCCGTAAATCAGCCCAAAAAAGGCAGATACAATTCCTATGCGTTCCAAAATGGGCCCAAGGGCCATTTTTTTCCACTTCCACATAATAAAACCTACAAGGGAAATAACCAACCCCTGTCCAACATCCCCAAACATTACGCCAAACAGCAAGGCATAGGTAATAGCAACAAAGGGGGTCGGATCAACGTCAGTATAGGAGGGAACCCCATACATATCTACAAACATTTCAAAAGGCCGGACAAGCCAGTTGTTTTTCAGCTTAGTTGGGACAGTCAAACGTTTGTCGCTGTCTGCTGGCCGCATGGAAACCTTCACATCCCCCATGTTTTCAAAATCCGCAGTAAAAGATTTTTCCTTTTCCTGGGGGACAAATCCCAAAATATAAAAAGTTCCATTCAATTCATAAACGTACCGCCGGAGCTCATAGGTTTCCTGCAAAAATTTCAATCTATGGTAACGCTCCATAAAATCGTTCCGGCTGTCCTCTACCATCTGGGAAATTTTCTTAGCCACAATTTCAAGGCTGTGTTTTTCGTCGTCAAGCTGGTTAAAGAAACGTTTCCGGGCTTCTTCCGGCACGCCGTGGACCTCATCTGAAACCAGCATGGGTTCAAAAAAGAGGGATGAGAAAATATCGTCGATTTCCGGCGCAAGTTCCCGGATGGTAAAATATGCGCCCCAATAATACCTTCCGTCAAAATCAAACGTTGCAAAGACAAAATCCCGATCCTGGTAATAAGAGAGTTTAGAAAGATTATCGGCCGGAAGCCGTCCCATTCGGACACTCAAGTATTCCGTATCCGCCAGATCGTCGATACTTGCCTCTAATCCTTCGATATGATCCAGTTGGCCCAAAATATTTTGATGCAGCTCCATCCTGGATTTTAATACCCGCTCCTGATCTTTCAAACGGTTGAACCTTGTCTGGAGATCATCCAGGTAAGCTTTGACTTCCTCTGTGGAGACAGAAACATTGGAAGGTTCCATAGACGCTTTCTGGGCCAGAGGGTAGCCCATTGCCATTCCCAGATTAGTAGCTTGGGAGAGAAGCTCGGTATAGGGGTTTTCTCCGCTGATTTTTACAAATCCTTGTCCTTTTCCTTCGGAAAAGGGGGCCTGTTCCTGATGGAAATCTTCATGTACGGACAGTCTCAACAGTACGTTATCCAACTGCTCCATGCTGCCGGTAATACTTGCCAGCCGCATTTTAGTAATTGACAAGCCTATCGCCATCCTTCCTGATTGATATTTATGCGAGTTCGATAAAGCAAAGGGGCGGGAGAAAGCTAAGACGAGTACAAGCTGGGGCGGATTAAAAAGGTTTCGGGTC